>JAUVPT010000084.1 GCA_030598525.1 Gemmatimonadota bacterium | reverse complement strand
TATGTGTGGGAGGTCGTCCTCCGGTCGCTGTCGATCTCGGGCGCGGCCTTGCTGCTGGCCACCCTGATAGGCCTTCCGCTCGGGGCCTTCCTCGCCCTGTCACGTTTTCGACTGCGCATGCCAGTCGTGGCGCTGGTCAACACCGGCCTGGCGTTTCCACCTGTCGTCGTGGGACTCGCGGTGTATCTCCTGCTGTCGAGGTCGGGGCCTGCCGGACCCCTCGGCCTTCTGTACACGCCTTCCGCGATCATTCTTGCCCAGGTCATCCTGGCCGGACCGTACATCGCGGCGGTCACGCTGGCCGCGTTGGACGGCGTGCCCCCGGACGTGCGCCAGCAGGCGCGAGGCCTGGGCGCCAGCCAGTGGCAAGCGATTCTCCTGCATCTGCGGGAGGCCCGGGCCTCGCTCGTGGCTGCGGTCGCCGCTGGCTTCGGCGCCGTGATCAGCGAAGTGGGGGCGGTCATGATCGTCGGCGGTAACCTGCTGGGTGAGACGCGCGTGATGACGACGGCCATCGTGCTCGAGACTCGGCGTGGGAACTTCGGTGTCGCCATCGCGCTCGGCGCCGTGCTGCTTGCGATCGCCTTCCTGATCAACCTCGGTCTGACGGTGTTCCACAGCCGTGGCCTTCGCAGGCCGGTCCTCGCGTGACTTCCCACGAGGCGGCACACGCCGAGAGCATCCTCGTGGGGCAGGCCCTGCGAGTGCGAGCCGGCGACCGGCTCCTTCTCGATGTCGACAGCGTCGACATACGCGGCGGAGAGGTCGTGGCTTTCCTCGGGCCCAACGGCGCCGGTAAGTCGACCCTTCTCCGGGTCATGGCGATGCTCCAGCGGCCCGACTCGGGTTCGGTCACCTTCCGGGGAGTGTCCGGCCGCGACGCGGAGCGGTTGCTGCGCCGTCAGTGCGCCGTCGTGTTCCAGCGCCCCCACCTGTGGGCCGGAAGCGTACGGGAGAACATCGAGATCGGCCTGCGGCTCAGGCGTCACCCCGCGGAATCGACGCGCGAAATGGCCGAAGAGGCGGCGGTACAGCTCGGCATAGATGCTCTGATGGAGCGAGACGCGAGGTCCCTCTCGGGAGGCGAAGCCCAGCGGGTGGCTATCGCCCGGGCGATGGCACTGCAGCCGGACGTGCTGTTCCTCGACGAGCCGGCCGCGAATCTCGACGCCATGGCTCGAACCGCCCTCATGGAGGACCTGGACCACGTGGCACGGGACGGACGGCATGCGACCGTCCTCGCCACGCACGACCGGGCCGATGCCTTCAGTCTGGCCGACCGGGTCGTCGTGCTGCGGGATGGACGCGTGGTGCAGTCGGGCCGACCCGAGGACCTGTTCGAGAATCCCGCCGACCCGTTCATCGCGGCAGTAACCGGAGCCGAGTTGTCCTTCCGGGCCTCCGTCGCATCGTCCCACGACGGCTTGCTCACGATACGAGTCGGTGATTCGGAACTGATCGCGACAGGATCCGCCGAAGCCGGAGACCAGGTCCGGGTGGTCTATCGCCCGGAAGACCTGTTCCTGTCCAGGGCAGAGATCTCGGCCAGTCCCCGGAATCGATTCCAGGCCAAAGTCACGGAAGTACGGTCATCGGGGAGTCTTCTGCGCGTTCGCCTCGAAGGAGCCGGACATTGGGTCGCGGTGATCACGCGCGCCGCGGGGGACGAGTTGTCGCTCGACGTCGGTTCACGAATCTGGGTGCAGGTGAAGGCGACAGCCCTGCACGCCTTCAGCGTCCAGGCAACCTAGCCCTCGCGATCCGAGATGAGCGGCATCTGGTCATCGAGACTGGAGGGGACCAGGTGGTGGGCCCGGCAGCGGGCCTCGTAGCTTTCCAGGCCCCCTACCTGGATCGTTGGACCTTCAGCCGGTGCGGGGCGACCGTCGATCAGTCGCTGGTTCCGGGTGGCCAGGTCACCGCAGACCACGCAGATCGCGTGCAGCTTGTCAATCTTCTCGGCGATCGCCAGGAGTGACCCGATCGGGCCGAACGGAAGCCCTCGGAAGTCCATGTCCGTCCCCGAGACGATGACGCGTACTCCCTGGTTGGCCAGGTCGTTTGCGACCTCGAGGATACCGGAGTCCATGAACTGAACCTCGTCCACAGCGACGACTTCGGTGTCGGAATCCACGAACTCCGCCACGTCACGTGAGCTCGACACCGGCCTGGCTTCGATCTCTCGACCGTCGTGGGAGCTGATGGTCTGAATCCCACCATATCGATCATCGAGCTGGGACTTGAAGACCTGCACCGTCCGGCGGGCGATCATGGCACGGCGGACCCGTCGGAGAAGTTCTTCGGATTTGCCCGAGAACATCACCCCCGTGATGACCTCGATCGAGCCTTCGCGCCCATCCCGCACCATCGGCGACCGTCCCTACTCGTTGATGATCGCTTCGGCGAGCAACTCCTTGAGCTGCTCTTCCGACATTCCCAGCAACGCCGCTTCAGCCAGCGCGACGTTTCCGCTGTCGTGCCGGACGAATCTCGCCGGATTCATCGGCGCATCCAGGCAATAGAAGAAGATCCGGGCGGCTTCGACGGAGTCGGGTTGACCGCCTGACACATAGACTTCCCACTCCAGGAAATTGTCATCGGAGATCTTGCGTGACATGCCGGTCCTCACACTTCTACGGATGACGCCAGCAACTTCTGCAGGTCGTCTTCGCTGAGTTGTTTCGCGGCCTCGGAGGGGACCTTCGAAAAGCCGGGCGGCACGAGCGTATAGCGTTGCCGGTCGAGCGGTCGAGTCTGGTTCCGGAACATCATGAGCAGGCGAGGAGATTGGGGGTTCGTGCCGGAGTGCAGGCAGAGTTCCACCTGCCAGTTCTGCCCCCCGGCGCTGGTGAACTCCACCTTCTCACTGTCCGCCGCCCCATCAATCCTGAAGAGGAGCTTCTTGAGGATACTGGGCTCCTGAGTGGCCATGAATCGCCTTCGCCGTTGCAGGTGTCGTCTGGACAGCCAGCGGGAGGACCGCCGGCGGGACCGCGGGGACGATCGAGCGTGTGTCGGGCCCGATTTCGCTGCCTCCTCACGGTCGTTCGACAAGCTACTTGCACGCCTGCGGTTCTGCCAACCTGTGCGGCGGTGGCTCGTCAGACTCGTTGCCTTGACGCCACAGGGCACGTATGTCGCGCCTTGAGTACTTTTGGTGAAACATGTGCCGCATATTGCAGCAACGTCGCCTAACACAGTTCATCATATATACTTGCGGTACCCGTCGGATTTCGGCGGCACTGGCTGAATGCCGCGATTGACACTCGCTTTCGGGGTACGCTTCTTGTAAGCCTGCAACCCACTGCTGTAAGAGGGGGTACCGGCTCTTCAGCGTGGCTCCGGCGGAGTCACCAAACGGTCCAGGAGTGACGTGAGTCTCAGGTTCTCGATCAACGAGAAATGCACGTCGTGCATGGCGTGCGTGCGGGTCTGCCCGGTCGAGGCGATTGCCGTGTCCGGGACCCAGGTCCGCATCGACACGGCTACGTGCATCGAGTGCGGGCTGTGCGTCCCCTCGTGCTATCACGATGCGATCGACGTGGTAGGCGACATCGACCAGTGCGTCGAATCCATCGAGACGGGCCGAGCCCTCCTCATTCTCCCAAACGAGATCAGCGTCTATTTCTTCCCCGCCACGCCGGAACAGATTCTGAATGCCTGCTTCAAGGCTGGTTTCAAGACCGTCTATTTCGAAGCAATCGGTGACGAACTGGTCGCCGCCGAGTATCTGCGGCTGTGGAACGACGGCGGCTATCGATCGTGGCTGCGTTCGACGAGTCCCGTGGTGGTCAACTACTGCCGGACCCGGGCACCGGAGCTTCTGCCGTTCCTCGCTCCCGTAGTCACGCCGGCGGTCGCGCTCGCCAGGCACATTCGCACCGTCGAAAGCGAAGACACGGACATCGTATACACCGGCTTCGGCGCCCCCGGAGCCAATGGGACGAAGGACGAGCTGGACATCTGCATATCGTTCGAGGAACTGGAGACGTTGCTGACCAAGCGCGGCGCCAAGCCTCTCGATCAACCGCAAGCGCTGTTCAGGCTGACGCCCGACAGGCGACGTCACCTGTCTCTGTCCGGCGGACTGCCCCGCCAGATTCTCGAGGAACAGCGTCAAACGTCGCGAACGTTTCGCAAAGAACGCGATCTGAAGGCACTTCCGACCCTGGCGCGAGCCCTGATCGAGGAGGGAACTCCCCTCGGCTTCGTGGACATTCTCCCCTTCGAGGGGAACCTGGGGCACCCCGCCTTCGGGCCCGGTGACGACCTGTACTGGCGCAAGGAGATCGCCGAGCTGTCCGAGCCGCCGAGGTCCGAAGACGCGGTTGTTGATCCGGCCGTTGACCTGGACCTGAGGACGTTCTTCGAACCGAAGAGAGTCGATCTCGGGATTCCCGACCCCGCCGAGGTCGAGGAGATCCTGGCCAAGATCGGAACTACCCCAGACGGCCGATACTGGAATACCGGGTCGTGCGGTCACGCGACGTGTATCGATTTTGCCCAGGCCGTGGCGCGGGGCAGATCCACGCTGTCTCTATGTCCGATCTACCTGGCGCGCCAGTACGAACAGGCCTCGCGGGACGCCATGCACGACGCTCTCACGGGCGCCTATACGTTCCGAGTACTGAGCGCCCGGCTCGAGGAGGAGCTGTCTCGCGCCAGCCGTACCGGCACTTCCATTGCCGTGCTGTTCACCGACCTGGACAAATTCAAGCCCGTGAACGACGTGCACGGACACGCGGCCGGCAACCTCATTCTCCGAAACGTCGCCCGGATCCTCTCTGAGGCTACGCGTAGCACGGACATCGTTTGTCGCTACGGCGGCGACGAGTTCGTCGTCATCCTGGTCAACCCGGATCGGGAAGGCGCCGGACAGGTAGCCGAGCAGATCCGGGAGCGTGTCGCCGACATGAGAATCGCCACAAATGAGGGCTACGCAGGGGTTACGCTAAGCGTAGGCGTGGCGTATCATTCGGGAGTGACACAGGCGGAGTTGTCGGCCGAAGACCTGATGGCCGAAGCCGACGCGGCCCTGTACGTCGCGAAGGCGCAGGGAGGAAATACGATTCACCCCTCCATCGGAGGCAAGCTCGTCAGATGACATCCGGGGAACACGAAGCTCGGGACATGATGGGTCTGGATCCGTGGGGTCTCCGCCGGATCGAAAAGCTTCTCCTGGGTCTCGAAGGGGTGGGCTCGCTCAAGATCGTGCCCGATGGCCACGGTGGCATCGAGGAGATCCACGTCCTCTCCAGTTCCTCGCTGGGTCCTAAGCAGATCGTCCGGAATATCGAGTCTGCGCTCCTCGCTCAGTTCGGCCTCCAGATCGACCACCGCAAGATCTCCATCGCCCGCGTCAGAAGTCCCGAGATCGCCGCGGCGACGCCTGCAGGCGGAACAGAGCCGCAAGCTGCGACTTCACCCGCACCTGCCGTTTCGGCCGATCGCCGTCTCATTCTCGGCAACGTCCATATTGAACGCGCCGCCGGGCAGACGGTCACGTGCCGCGTCGACCTGGCCCACGATGATTCGGTTTTCACGGGCGAAGCCAAGGGACCGGACTTCGAGAAAGCTCGCATGGAGGTGGCAGCGACCGCCGCCCTCGAGGCTGCCCAGCAGGCCAGTGGAGAGTCGGTTCTCCTGTCCCTGCAGGGGATCGACTCCGTCGGAGCCTTCGGTCAGAGCTTCGTTCTGGCCTCGGTGAACGGCACCGTGCGCCGGCAGTCCGAGTCGCTGGCGGGCGTAGTTCGGGTGCGTGAATCGGTCGAGGAAGCGGCCGTGTTGGCCTGTCTCCAGGCCATCAATCGTTGGACCGGAAACCGGTAGAGCCTCCCTCGTAGTTGCGCTTAGCAGCGCCTACCCTTCTATTTTTCATCGGTCTACGCCCCAGAACATTCGTTGGAGAGCAGTATCAATAGGACCTTGACCGGGTCCACTGAACATGGAGATGCCCCCGACCTTACCGAACCGCCTGCAAGCTGAGCGGAGCGATACCTCCGAGCGGAGCTGAAGCATACCCGTTAGCGATTGGGTATGACTTTCATGCGAAAGGAGGTGTGCTCTATGAATTTCTTCTATGTGCTTTTTGGCCTAGCAAGAAAAGGCGGAACTGTTAGGTGGTAATCGGTAGGGTCTTGGGGGCACTTCCAACTGCAGCCACGAGGGTATGGACCCGAGAATCAAGAGAACCATCTACGCGACCACCTTGGCAGCCGCCGCCCTCGTGGTCACCCTCTTCGTCAGATACCCTCCTGCTCTAGACGCTGAGTCCTTCCTAGCCTTCGGCACGCTGCTGGCCCTCAGTACCCTGGCTATGATGCTGTTTCTCCGCTTCACGGAAGCGGGGTCCACAACTTCGATGGACTTCGTACCGGAGCTCGGTGCGATCCTCCTGCTTGGACCCACCGGCGCCGTCATGGTGACCCTGCTGTCCGAGCTCGTCTCGGGCTTCTTCCTTTACAGGGAAAAGTCTGCGCTGAAGAAACTCTTCAACGTCTCGCAGCTCGTTCTCGCCGTCGGCATGGCCGGACTGCTTTTCCGCTGGTCTGGCGGAGTTGAGAGCCTGAGCACATTTCGCTTCCAGGATTCCCTAGCGCCATTCCTGGTGGCCGTACTCGCGTACTTTGCGGTGAACACGGGCACCGTTGCTTTCATCGTGACCGTCTCCGAGCGAGCACCTTTCTTCGAGACGTGGCGACGCATGACGGGTGGGTTGATAGTCTTTGACCTCGCCATGAGCACGCTAGCATTCCTCGTAGCATTCCTCTACACGCAGTACGGGGTCATAGCTGTCTTCCTAGCCATGATTCCACTCATCGGGCTTCGGTACAGCTACGGCGTCAACTTCGAACTGCAGCAACTGAACACAGACTTGTTGCGTTTGATGGTGAAGACCATCGAGGCACAGGACCCATACACATCCGGCCACTCGATTCGAGTCTCTGAAGCAGCCAAGAAAATCGCACGAGCCTTGGCCGTGGCACCACGTCAACTGAAGCACATCGAGACTGCTGCACTACTGCACGACATCGGCAAGATTGCATCGGT
>JAUVPT010000044.1 GCA_030598525.1 Gemmatimonadota bacterium | reverse complement strand
GGTGTGGCTCGTCTGGCAGGGGCTCTCGGGCTGGCCGGCTTTCGAGGACGACTTCGATTCGCCGATCGAGTCGTCTCTGTCGACGCCGGCTCCGGCCGACGGTGACAACGATCCAGACGCATCGAATTCCGGGGAATCGCCAGTAGTATCCTCTGTCGAGGCCGCCGCCGACGAGGCGGCCGAAACCGTGAGCTCCGTGAACGAAGATCCCGGCGAGGAACCGCCGGTGCCCGCAGAACCAGGCATCGCACCCGGTGTCGACCTGCCGTACTCGGTCCTTGTCGCCAGCCATGTCACCTACGAAGACGCGGCCGCCGAGAGGGATCGACTGACCGAGTCGGGCAACCTGGCGTTCATCGCGCCGACTCCGGTCAAGGGGCGGCTGTACTACCGGGTATTCGCCGGCGCGTTGGAAGATCGTGTCCAGGCGAGTGATGTGATGCGGCGCCTGGTGGATGGGGGAGGCAAGCGGAGGGAGCGAGATTGGGACATGCGGCCGGTGAGGCTGACCTTCCTCCTCCAGGACTTCTCGACCGAAGAAGAAGCCGACGGCGCACGCCAGCGCTTGCACGAGTCAGGGTTGCCGGCTTATGTGCTTCCAGTCGGGGACACGACCGGGGCGATCTACCGACTCTATTCCGGCGCGTTCGAATCCGCAGGGGCTGCTGGCCCCACCGATACTCTTTTGTCCGTCGCAGGACTGAATGTCACGCTCGTGACGAGGAGGGGCGAGCCCAGGTGAAGATCAAGTCGCTCACCCTGCACGGCTTCAAGTCGTTCGCCGACAGGACGGAAATTGCGGTCCACGAGGGCATCACCGCGATCGTCGGCCCGAATGGGTGCGGGAAATCCAACATCTCAGACGCCCTGCGTTGGGTGCTGGGTGAGCAGCGTCCCACCGCGATCCGCGGAAGCCGGATGGAAGAGGCCATCTTCCAGGGTACCTCCCAGCGAAAGCCGATTCATCGCGCGGAGGTGAGCCTTTCTCTGACGAACGAGGACGGGATTCTGGCGGTACCCCAGGCCGAGGTCGTGATCGGCCGTACGGTGCTTCGAGGGGGGGAGTCCGACTATCAACTGAACGGAACGAGTTGCCGGCTGAAGGACATTCACGACTTGTGCCGGGACACGGGCCTGGGCGCGAACGCCTACTCGATCATCGAAGCGAGGATGATCGATGCCATTCTGTCCGACCGTGCCGAGGAGAGGCGTTCGCTCTTCGAGGAGGCGGCCGAGGTGGGCCGATACAAAGATCGACGCCGGACGGCGCTCCGCAGGCTCGACCAGGCCGAGCACGACCTGGATCGCCTGGAGGACGTTCTCGGAGAAGTCCGAAGCAAGGTCAGGTCGCTGGGACGCCAGCGTGGCAGGGCAAAGAAGTACGAGGATCTGAGGGAGCGCAGGCTCCAGCTCGAGGTGGCCGTGGCAGACGAGCGTCTCAGGTCGATGGAGTCCCGCCTGGGAGAGGCGGAAGCTGAGTTGCAGGAGCTGAAACGGCACCAGCCCGAGACGGAAACCCATCTCCGTCAGCGAGAGACCGAGGCGGAGAATCTCCGGCTGCACATCGTGGAAGGGGAGCGAGGACGCTCTGAGGTAGCGGGGGAGCTGGAGAGCACTCGAGTCAGGGCAGAGGGTTTGGAACGCGAAAGGCTGCTGGCTTTCGAAAGGGTGTCAGCCGCCGAGTCGAGAACTGGAGTCATCCAGACGGACCTCGAGGAGATCGAAGACCGCAGGGCCGAACTGGAGCAGCGGGCCGTCGGGCTCCAGGCCGAGATCGACCAGGCTCGGGCGGAGTTGAGTGCCCGCGCCGAGGGGATGGACTCGCTCGAGGCATCGGTAGAAGCGCTCCGCACCGGCAGGCAGGCCGTGGAGAGCCGGGAGCAGCAGGCCCTGGCGGCGCTGGCCCAGGTGATCAGGGAGGCCGGGGCGCTCGAGGCCGAGGGAGAGGCGATTCGCGAGCGGACCCGGGAGTGGGAACGCGAACTCGCGCGCAGGGAAGAGGAAACAGCGGGATTGCGAGAAGCCGTCGGCGATGCCGAGCGCCGCCTGACCGAACTCGAGGGAGTCGTCGAGCAGGCGGTTGCCGCTCGCGCCGCTCTTGAGAGCAGAGTGGTGGAGGCTCGTTCCGTCGACCAGGACCTGCGCGAGAAGCTGCGGCGGGGTCGTGACGTCGTCGCCGCCCTGGAAAGCGAGGTCTCGTCAACTGGAGCGGTAGCCTCGGGACTCGCGTCGATGCTGGCAGAGGGCAGGGATCTTCCACCGGTGGTGGCGGATCTTCTCGCGGAGCTGGGTCCCGGCGAAGGTATCGTCGGTGTCCTTGCCGACTCGCTCGACGCTCCCCGTGACCTTCGGCCCGCCGTGGAGTCCCATCTCGGTCCCCTCCTCAGTGCCGTACTCGTTCGCGACTGGAAAGCGGTGCGGGTCGTCCGCGATTGGCTGGCGGGTCGCGATTCGGAGGAGGGTATCGTCCTGCTTCCGGTCGATCCCGGCCCCCGACCCCTGGCCGGTGAACCTCCGGCGGGGCTGGCTGGTCGAGTAGAGCTGCGTGGTCCGGGGGAGGTGTGGGCGCGTTTCCTGCTCGGCCACGTCGAGGTCAGTTCGGACGATCAACTCACGGCCCGCGAGGGTGCGTGGGTGGCTTCCGACGGCTCTGGGCAGGACGAGCGCGGCGTCGTTCGCCTCGGACGCCCGACCGCCGGGGCCGGCGCGTTGCGCCGGAGGGGTGAGTTGGTGGAGCTGGAGGCGCGGCTTCAGGCCGTCCGGCTGGAGCTGGTCGCGGCGCAAGAGGCGATGTCAATCACTGAGGCAGAGGCGGAGGAAGCGGGACAGGGGCTGGCCCGCCTGGAGCGGGAGCTGGCAGAGGCCACCGTAAGACGGCGCGATGCCGAGGCGCGGCATGATACGGAGGCGGGAAGGCTGGAACGGGCCCGCCGCGCCGTCGAGGAGGTCGGAGCTCGAGTGACTGAGTTGCAGGGCCTCCTGGAGTCGGCGGACCGGGATGATACCGGTGAGGACGATCGCCGCGCTGATCTCGAGACCCGGCGTGCAGCCGCGGAGGAAGTCCTGGCTCGCGAGAGGGCAGGGCACATGTCCGCCACGGCCGAGTGGGAACGCGAGAACTCGGCTTTGCAGGAGCTGCGTCTCGAGCTCACACGCCGGGAGGCAGGCGCGGAGTCGCTACGCGAGAGACAGGTCCAGGCGCGGGAGGCCCTGGACGAACTCGAGCGGCGAGCCGAAAGCCTGTCGCGGGACCTGGAAGAGCAGGAGCAGACGATCGTTCGCAGCCGCGCGGCGATCGCCAGCAGTGAGGAGGAGTTGGTGACTCTGCTGGAGCGTCGAAGCGAGCTTGCCGATCGGGTTCGCGAAGCCCAGGAAGGGCTCGACGACCGCCGTTCGGAACTCGAGGAACGGGAGACGGCGCTGAGGACGGAACGACAGTCTGAGCGGGAATCCGCCGATCGACGTCACGCCCTCGAACTCGAGGTCGCCCAGCTCAGAGGTAACCGGGCCAACGTTCGGGAGCGCCTGGAGGCGGAGTGGGAGACCACGTTCGAGGATCTCCGGAGCCGGGTCGAGGAGCCGGAAGATGGGACACCGGATGACTGGGCGGTGGAGTTGGAGGCCATTCGCACCCGGCTCGCAGGCATCGGACCGGTCAATCTGCTGGCCTCGCAGGAGTACGAAGACGAGAAGGAGCGGCTCGACTTCCTCGAGGCACAGAAGGGAGACCTTGGGAAGGCGCGAGCCGACCTGCACGACTCGATTCGCCGCATCAATGAGTCGGCTTCGACCGCCTTCAGCCGAGTGTTCGGCGAGGTTCGCGAGAACTTCCATCGAATCTTCCATACGCTGTTCGAAGGGGGCGAGGCTGATGTCTGGCTGGAGGATTCGGACGACCCCCTGGATTCTCCAATCGAAATCTCGGCCAGCCCCCGTGGGAAGAAGACTCAGCGAATTCACCTGCTTTCCGGGGGAGAGCGGGCGCTCACTGCGCTTGCCCTGCTCTTTGCGATCTATCTGGCCAAACCCAGTCCGTTCTGCGTAATGGACGAGGTGGATGCTCCGCTCGACGAGACCAACATCGGCCGATTCACGGCCATGCTCGAGCGGTTCAAGGGTGACACACAGTTCATCGTGAACACGCACAACGCGCGTACGATAGAAGCAGCGGACTGGATTTACGGGGTCACGATGCAGGAGCTTGGGGTGAGCAAGATCGTGAGCATCGAGCTTCAGGATCTGCCGCGCGGCCAGGTAGCCTGACCATGGGAATGCTGCCGTGCGCCTGACGGTCGTCGGATGTGGGACGGTCGTTCCTGAGTCCGATCGCGCGTGCTCCTCGTACTACGTGGAAAGGGGGGAGACCCGAGCGCTTCTCGACTGCGGTTCGGGAGCGGTCCAGGCGATGGCGCGCCTTGGACTTCCCTGGGAGCGGCTGTCGCACCTCTTCCTGACCCACTTCCATTCGGACCACGTCGGGGCCCTTCCCGGATTGTTCTTCGCGTTCCGACACGGCATTCACCCGCCAAGGACCTCGGCCCCGCTCGAGGTCTGGGGTCCGCCCGGAACCCGGGCGCTGTTCGAGGGCCTGGCCGCGACCCTGGGCGACTTTTTCGTGGACCCGGGATTCCCGGTGTCCATTCGGGAGCTGGCCCCGGGGAGCGAGGTCCTGACCGGGGACCTGGTCGTCACGTGCAAGGACGTGCCGCACACCCCCGAGAGCATGGCCCTCCGCCTCGCATCGACATCTGGCGCGCCGGCCCTCGTCTATACCGGTGATACCGGTCCCGACGAGAGCCTCGCCGATTTCTGCCGGGACGTTGATCTTCTGGTCGGCGAGTGTTCGCTGCCCGATGACCTGGTGGGAGACAACCACCTATCGCCCTCCCGGGTGTCCCGGCTGGCCCGCCGGGCGGGGGCGCGCCGCGTGGTCGCGACGCATATATACCCGCAGTTCCGCCGTGCCACCGACGTTGCTGCTCTCATTCTGGAGGCTGGATACGCCGGACCCGTCGAACTGGCGAGCGAGGGCCTGACGATCGATCTGCAGTCGGAGCCCCTGCCTCCTTCCACCTGACGACCCCCGGGTTTTGATTTCCGGTTGATCGGGCGACCTACCGTAACGGTTCACCCGAACCGAATGGAGGTCGGCTTGGTCCACGAGGAGGCTCGTCCGCTTTCGGACCGCGAAACTCTTGGGCGGCGCGGAGAAGATCTCGCGGCGCGCCTGCTGCGCGGGGCCGGTTATCGAATCCTCTCTAGAAACTGGCGCGCGGGACGATACGAGATCGACCTCGTGGGCGCCCGCGGTGGCGAGGTCGTGTTCGTCGAGGTCAAGACCCGTCGACCGGGTCCGCAGGCCGCCGCGGAATCCGTTACCCCGGCCCAGCGACGAAACATCGGCCGGGCGGCTGCCGCCTGGATGCGAATGAACCCCACGGTAGGCCGCTCGTTTCGCTTCGATGTCATCGCCGTCACCTGGCCGGAGAACGGGGGACCGCGGGTCCAGTACATCCCCGGCGCGTTCGATGCTCACGGTCCCTGAAGCGCCGCCGAGCGGTCGTCGCCGAACGAGGGCGACCCTCGTTGACCCGGGCGTGGGGCACCGATACCTTCGCTGCGCCCCAGGCCCGTGGGGCCGGAGCGCGTGAATCCCGTCAGGACCGTGAAGGTAGCAGCGGTAAGCGTGTAAAGGTCGCCACGGTTCGCCTGGGGTTTCCTTCGGGCCTGTTTCGCGGGCTGCCCGCAGCCGTATCGTCACGCGCACGATCTTTCCGCTTTCGACGCCGCCTCCCGAGCGGTAGCTTGCCCCACATGTACAGAACAGCGCTCGCCAGGACTCACAGACCCCGTCGGTTTGCCGATCTCGTCGGACAGGATCACGTGGCTTCGACGCTTCGTGTTGCCGTCGAGACGGGCCGCGCCGCGCACGCCTATCTGTTCTCCGGGCCCCGGGGAATCGGTAAGACGACGGCCGCCCGCGTCCTCGCGATGGCGCTTAATTGTCCGGATCGAAAGGACGGAGAGCCGTGCGGAGCGTGTGAGTCCTGCACGAGCATCTGGTCCGGCAGGACTTCGCTGGATGTGGTCGAGATCGACGCCGCGAGCAATCGCGGGGTCGATGACGCGCGGGACCTGCGTGAGCGAGCGATGTACGCGCCCTCGGACGAGAAGCGCTACAAGGTCTACATCATCGATGAGGCTCACATGCTCACGCGGGAGGCGTGGAACGCGCTTCTGAAAATCCTGGAGGAGCCACCTCCCCGCGTGATCTTCGTGTTCGCCACGACGGAGCCGCAGAAGATCAGGCAAAGCGCGTCCCCCGTGCTGTCCCGCGTACAGCGATTCGACTTCCGGCGCGTAAGTGTCAGCGACCTGGTGGAGCGGTTGGCGCAGGTTATGGAGCTCGAAGGCGTGACTGCCGATGCGGACGCGCTTCTTCCCATCGCCCGGCGTGCGGAGGGAGGGGTACGCGACGCTCTGTCGTTGTTGGACCAGGTGCTCTCGTTCAGCGGTGACACGGTCTCTGCCGAAGACGTGCGGAAGATGCTGGGCCTGGTGGAGGAGGAGCGCTTCATCGAGTTGCTCGAAATCCTGCACTCAGGAGACCGCGCGGCGGTGTTCCCCTTCGTTCAGGCGCTGCTGGACGAGGGATATGACCTGGCGGAATTCGTCCAGGGACTCGGAGACACGCTGCGCGCCGTGCTCGCCCTTCGCCTCGATCCGGACAGCGACGCCACAGAACTGAGTGCGGAGGCCAGGAACTCGCTCGCTGCCATCGGCCAGCGCTTCAGCTCGGAAGACCTGCTTCGCCTGCTGGTGGCCACGGCCGATTTCGAATCGGCAGGTCGCTTTCGGCGCAGCGCCCAGCCCCGAATCCAGGTCGAAGTGCTTCTTCTTCGACTCGCCAGTCTGGACAGCAGCGTGGAACTGGCCGAACTGCTCGATATCCTCGGCGCCGACGGCTCGGCACCTTCAGAACGTGACGCGCGGTCCTCACGCCCGAAGAGTTCGACGCCGCGGAAGCGAGGGCTCCCACGAAGGGAGGAAGGCCAGGCGAAAGCGCCCACCGGGGATGTGGACGCCGGCTCACGCTCCCGGCCGCCGGCCGACGCGGACGGCGAACCGGTGGCCGGCAAGGCTGCGGACTCCGACTCGGTTACGGGCAAGGCTGCGGAAGCCGCGCCGTCCGTCGCGCAGACAGTGGACGTTCGGGTGGCCTGGGCGGAGGCACTCGAAGCAGCCAGGGGATCTGCGCCTGGGGGCCGACTGGTTGGGCTGCGTGGGGCCACGGTCTCAGGGTTCGCGGACGGGGAACTTGCCCTGGAGATTCCGGCTGGTCTTGCGGGAGATCTCGAGAAGTTCCTCGCCGATGCTGGTCGTTCAGCGGCTCTGCGAAAAGAGCTCGGGGCTCGATTGGGTATTGATCCTGCCTCTCTCGGGTTTCGGGTGGGAGGCGGGGGGGCTCGGCAGCGCATTACGGCCGAGTCCGCCAGGGACCTGAAGCTCCGGCGTCTCGTGGAAACGGATCCAAGGCTTCGCGAAGCGGTAGAAACACTGGACTTGAAACTCACCGAGGAGTAACGGCTCTTGGAGAACATGAATCAACTGCAGAAACTGATGCAGCTGGGACAGCAGATGCAGTCTCGGATGGCTGAAATCCAGGAGAGGCTCGAGAAGGAGACGTTCTCGGCCTCGGCTGGCGGCGGGTTGGTCGAGGCGACAGCGGACGGCAAGGGAGCGGTCCGCTCGCTCAAGATAGATCCATCGGCCGTGGATCCGGACGACCTCGAGATGCTCGAGGACCTGATCCTGGCCGCGATCTCGCAGGCCCAGGGTAAAGCCCGCGAACAGCTCGAAGCAGAGATGCGGCAGGCCACGGGCGGGATGCCGCTGCCGGATCTGGGCTCCTTGCTGGGCGGCTAGGTGTCGGCTATCGAAGCTCTGATCAGCGAGTTTGGACGGCTCCCCGGGATCGGTCGCAAGACGGCGCAGCGGCTGACCTACTATCTGCTCAAAGCTCGGCCGGAGGAGGCCAGCAGGTTGTCGGCGGCTATCGACCGGGTCCTGGCTGAGGTGCGGCCATGCGGGGAGTGCGGCAATCTGAGTAGCGAGGTGCCTTGCGAATACTGCCGCAATTCGAGGCGCGATGCGGCGCAGATCTGCGTGGTCGAGGAAGCGTCGGACATCACGGCCATTGAAGCATCGGGCAGGTTTCGTGGCAGGTATCACGTGTTGGGCGGGCATCTGTCGCCGCTCGATGGCGTGGGGCCGGACGAGTTGAACATCGCGCAGTTGGTACAACGCCTGGGTGGCGGGATCACGGAACTGATCATCGCGACGAATCCGAGCGT
Organism: Gemmatimonadota bacterium; assembly: GCA_030598525.1. Classification (GTDB taxonomy): domain Bacteria; phylum Gemmatimonadota; class Gemmatimonadetes; order Palauibacterales; family Palauibacteraceae; genus Benthicola. Next base: position 1,732 of record JAUVPT010000044.1, on the reverse strand, counting down.
GGAGGGTGAGGCCACTGCGGCCTACCTGCATCGTGCGGTCTCGCAGTTCCCTGGCCTTCGCGTGACGCGGCTGGCACGGGGTCTGCCGGTAGGTGGAGACTTGGAGTATGCCGACGGAGTGACTATAGCGGAGGCGTTCAGCGGACGCCGGGAGATGTAGATGCCGGACAAAGTGATCGTGGTGCGGGAGGAGTCCGCAACCTGGAAGGTACTGAAGATAGCGGCGTTTGGCCTGTTGGGGCTGGCGGCGGTCGGAGGTGCCGGAGTACTTCTGGCCCGGGACCAGATGGCGCGCCACCAGAGCGAGCTATTCAGTCCTCATCCCCTGCGCCGACTCGCGGCGCTGGGCTATCTCCGCGCCCACCCTGATGTAGACAACGTCCTGTTGCTGCGGGACTTCGTGGCATGGGAGGAGCGGCCCATGCTCCAAAAGCGGGCGACGGCTATCCTCGCAGGGATGGAGGAGTATCTGGCGGCCGAGGAGAGCATCGAGAGGGCCTGACCGCATGTCTCTGATCCACCCCGTCTCGGGCGAACTGGGCTGTAAGGTCGTCTATTACGGCCCTGCTGCGAGTGGCAAGACTACCAACTTGAAGCACGTCTACGAGCGCCTTGACCCGGCGGCCCGCGGAAAGCTCATCACGCCCACGGACGGGCCTGAGCGCACACTCTTCTTCGACTTTCTTCCGGTGGACATGGGCGTCGTTCATGGAGTGCGGACACGCTTTCACCTGTACACCGTGCCAGGACAGTCTCCACAACGGGAAAGCCGTTGCCTCGTGCTTCGCGGTGTGGATGGGTTGGTGTTCGTCGCTGACAGCCATCCACAGAGAATGGCCGCGAATCGGGAGTCGCTTTCCGACCTGGAAGACAATTTGCTGGAGTCCGGCCTCTCGATTTCCGAAATACCGATGGTGATTCAGTACAACAAGCGGGATCTGGAAGGCGCCACCCCGATCGACGAATTGCAGGCCGAACTCAATCCGAGCGGGCGTGCGGTGTTCGAGGCCGTGGCCATCAGCGGGACCGGTGTTCTCGAGTCCCTTACGGCGATCACGAGGCAAGTCATCAAGGCACTCAACCGTGCGTGATCGCGTACCCAACGACGTCAACCTTCCTAACGCCATCACGACGTTGAGGGTGCTGCTCGCCCCCGTTGTGACGGTTCTGCTGTTCGAGTCGAGCGCCTCCGTAAGGCTGATCGCTTTTGGGGTCTTTCTGATCGCAGCCCTCTCAGACCTCGTGGACGGCGCGTTGGCTCGTCGGCGTGCGGAGATCACCGATTTCGGGAAGCTCGTCGATCCTCTGGCTGACAAGCTGCTGCTCGTCGCCACGCTGATTCCGTTCTACCTGATCACGCTACGTGTGCCGGCGCTTGGTCAGTTGCCGCTGTTCGGAGGGGTAAGCCTGTGGGTCCTCGCCGTGTTCTTCGGCCGGGAGTTGTTGATTACCTGGTTGCGCACTGCATCTGCCAGGCGAGGCATCGTGGTCCCGGCCAGTACGCTCGGGAAACGAAAAGCCCTCGCTCAGAACATCTTCATCGGTTCGATGATCCTGTGGCTCGCTTACCGCACGGCCGTCCTGGAGGAGGGTTGGGCGGGATCGCTTAACCAGTTCTGGGCCGGGCTTCACGGGTGGTTCACGACGATCAGTCTCATCGTGGCGCTGGCCCTCACGATCGTGTCATTGGTGGTCTACGTCATGAACTTTCGCCGCGTTCTGGGGGGACACG
>JAUVPT010000265.1 GCA_030598525.1 Gemmatimonadota bacterium | reverse complement strand
TACGCGTCGCTGGGTGACCGTGCTGGGCGCCGGAATGGGCTGGCATCCAGAGGGCGGTGGCTCGGGCAGCGTCAGCCTTCGAGGGGCCATCGACTTCGGTCGTTTCGAAATCGACGAGTATGACTCAGCCGAGTACGAGGTGGTCACGGGCCGTGAGACCGGAGATGACCAAACCTTCACGCTCAAAGCAGACGGGTCCCAGTCTCTCGAGTGGGGGAAGCTGGATCTGAGCCTTACGGGAGCGGAAACCCGTCACGACGAGACCCTTGCCCCGAGTGAGCAAAACCGGTTCCGACAACGCCTGTTCAGCGGAGCGGCGGAGCTCGCGATTCCCCTGTGGGCCCCGGGCGACGACAGTGGGCTTGCCCTGCTGGTCGGCGGCAGTCTGGACGGATCGGATACTCCGCAAACGGGCGGGCGAGCGTCTCGCTCCGCGATCTGGGACTGGGGGGGCAAAGCGGCGGCCACCCTGGGAGTACCGGCTGTCGGGGGGAGGGTACATGCGGGAATCAGCCGTCGGACGAGGGCGCCGTCCCTGAGGGAGTTGTATTCAGGCGCCCTGGGTCGCTTCGTGGTGAATCCGGCGCTCGGCCCGGAGACGCTGGTCGCGGCAGAGATCGGTCTGACGGGTGGAGGTTCCAAAAGCCAATGGCAGGTCGTGGGTTTCCATCACCGGTTGTCCGGCGGGATCGTCCGGACGAGCGCGGGGGACGGTCGCTTCCAGCGTGTGAACCGGGATCGCGTCCTGGCCACTGGCCTGGAGCTGATAGGGGGAATTCGGTGGAAGGCCGTGGTGCTCGATGGCGACCTCACGCTCCAGGATGTGGCCATCGAAGATCCGGCGGCGCCGACTGACGAGCGTCAGCCGGAGTATCAACCTTCGGTGGCGGCCAACCTGGAGTTCGGGGTTCGGCTGCCCTCCGCCGTGCTTGCCCGCTTGCGGGTGAGCTATGTCGGTCGCCAGTACTGCGTTCACCCGGACCTGGAGCGCGACGTCCATCTAGATGAAGCGACGTGGGGCGGAATTGAATTGGGCCGGTCGTGGACTCTTGGTCGAGGGCCGCGCGCCAGGGCGCTCCGCGTGACCGGAGGCGTCCACAATCTGACGGACGCCTCCGTGTACGATCAGTGCGGCCTTCCGGCCTCCGGACGGCAGTTCACTCTGACGATTGGGGTGGGTTGAGGGGCGGCACGATGACGGCGGGCGCGCCCCTGGCTCGAAGGGCCTCGTTGAAGTCGGCCACCGGGCCGGTCAGAACGTCTTCGAGATCTTGCAAGTGCGAATCCAACTCGACCACAAGGTCAGCGTAGCGGGCGAGGGCGCCGCCGGTCGGCGAGCCGTCCGAGAATCCGACGTAGCCGTACAGGTAAGCGAGTTGGTTGTCGAGCCTCGGCGGATAGTTCAGGGGATCCTGACCACTCTCGTTCTTTGCCTGTACGAGCTTGTCCTCGATCCGCGTCAGATGGGCAACTGCGGAGTCGGCCAATTCCGGGAGGTCGTCGCCAAAGCCGGCCTCCTTACCCCGCTCCGCCGTGTCCTTCAGCTGCGTTCGGACCGAACGGAGTCTCTCCACAGCCTGGTGGGAGTCCTGGAGGGAATTTCGAATCTTCAGCATGAGCTCGAACTGAGCGGCCTGATCTCCCTCGGCGAGATCCAGCCGCGGGTCCGGAAGCAGCACGAGGGGACGGGTAGCCGACCAGTCTTCCACGGTCAGTCGAACCTGGTACGTCCCGGGAACCACCTGCGGTCCTCCCGTGAACCCCCAGATCACGGCATCGTCCAGGAGGTCCGGACGACCGAGGCGCAGATCCCAGTTCGCCCGATTGAGGCCCATGGACGCAGGGATGGAGTCACCTTCCAGCGTGCGCTCGAAGTCCGGCTCTGCCTCCCCGGAATTCTCGGGTTCCCAGGTATAGGTCCGCAGCGTCTCTCCGGCCGTGTCCAGAATCTCGAGTGCCACCACTCTCTCGGACTCCTCGGGCAGGTAATAGTAGAGGATGGCTCCGCTGGGGCGTCCGTCAGGACCACCGCCAGAGAGACGGGCCCGAACGGCCTCGGCAGGAAGGAGCAGCTGCGGGACGTCGCTTTCCAGCAGCTGGTCGATCTGCCGAAGAGGCGACAGGTCGTCGAGGATCCAGAACGAACGACCCTGGGTGGCCACCACCAGGTCTCCCCGCTGTACCCTCATGTCGGTGATCGGGGTGACGGGCAGGTTCAACTGCAACTCCTGCCAGTGGTCTCCGTCATCGAGAGATACGTACATACCGTACTCCGTCCCGGCGAACAGGAGTCCCGATCGCACGGGATCCTCTCGTATGACGCGTACGAAGTGTCCATCTGGTATGCCGTTATCCTTCGCTATCTCATCCCAATTCTCACCATAGTCGTCCGTCTTAAAGACGTAGGGGGTGAAATCGTCCTGGCGATACCGGTGAACGGCGACCAACGCGCGACCAGGCGCATGGGGAGAGAGTTCGATCGTGTTGACCGTGCCCCACTCGGGCATGGCCCGAGGCGTGACATCCCTCCACGTCGAACCGTTGTCACGGGAAACATGCACGAGGCCATCGTCCGAGCCGGCCCACAGGAGGCCTGGCTCCAGGGGCGACTCCTCGAAGGAGAACACGGTCCCGTACACCTCGACACCCGTATTATCCATCGTAATGGGAGCGCCCGAGAAGTCTTGCCTGGTCGTGTCGTTGCGGGTCAGATCGGGGCTGACGGTTTCCCAGCTACCGCCTCCGTCGGTCGAGCGGTGGACGAACTGGGAGGTGTGGTACAACACGTCCGGGTCGTGGGGCGACAGGCGAATGGGCGCGTTCCACTGAAACCGATAGCGAAGCGTCTTCGGTGCCTGGCCGAGCTGCATCTGCGGATACACCAGGATCTGCCGGAAGGCCCCCGTTCGGTAATTCACTCGTGAAATAGAACCGCCGTAGCAACCGGCGTACGTAACGTCCGGGTCTCGCGGATCGATCGCGATGTGCCCGCTCTCACATCCGCCGGCGGATCGCCACCGTTCGGACGGCGTGAGGCCGCCGATGCCCTGGCTGGGAAGCGAGATCGTGCTGTTGTCCTGCTGGGAGCCGTACACCCGGTACGGAAAACGGTCGTCGACGAAGACCCTGTAGATCTCGGCCGTCGGCTGATTGTACATGGTGGACCAGGATTCTCCGCCGTTCAGAGACACCTGGGCTCCGCCATCGTTTCCGATGACCATGACCTCGGGGTCCGCCGGGTTGATCCACAGGTCGTGCGTATCACCGTGCGGTACACCGATGCTCTGAAACGTCCGCCCTCCGTCGATCGACTTCCACAAGTTGACGTTGAGGGCGTACACCGTGTTCTCGTCGACCGGATCGGCGTAGATGTGCGTGTAATACCACGCTCTCTGCTGGAGATTCCGATTCGTGTTCACCTGGTCCCACGTCTCACCCGCATCATCGGACCGGTAGACTCCCCCGTTTCCATCCGGGGCCTCGATCAGTACCCACACCCGGTCCGGATTGGCCGGTGAAACCGTAACCGCCGTCTTTCCGACCAGTCC
>JAUVPT010000252.1 GCA_030598525.1 Gemmatimonadota bacterium | reverse complement strand
TAGAGACCTCGAACGGCCCTTCCGTGCAGGCCAGCTCCGGGTAGGCGGCGAGCACTGCCACGGAATGCCCCGGCATCTCGATCTCCGGTATGACGGTCACGTAGCGCTCCGCGGCGTACGCGACGATATCACGGACCTCGTCTCTCGTGTAGAAGCCGCCGTACGGTACGCCGTCCCCGACGTAAGGATCGAAGTTCCTCTCGACAATCGTCTCCGCCCGCCAGGCACTGACTTCCGCCAGCCGTGGAAAGGCCTCGATCTCGAGTCTCCATCCCTGGTCTTCCGTCAGGTGCCAGTGAAAGACGTTGAGCTTATGGCGCGCCAGCACATCGATGTACCGCTTGATGTACTCGGGCGGGAAGAAGTGCCGTCCCACGTCCAGGTGAAGTCCCCGGTAGACGAAGCGCGGGTGATCGCGAATCTCCAGCGCTGGAACGGTCCACCCCTCGGTTTCCTCCGATGAGGCCGGGAGAAGCTGAAGGAGCGTCCGGCTTCCGTAGAACAGGCCGGCGTGCGTGGCGGAACGAATCTCGATGCCCGACGGCGCAACGGTCAGCGTATACGACTCGTCCCGAGCCAGGGGCGAATCCGAGGTCGGCTGCGGGCCGGCCGCTCCCGGGTCCAGAGTCAGTCGAATTCGGCCCGACTCTCCGTCACCGATCGGGAGAGGCAGTTGCGTGGCGCCGCGAATCTCCGCTCCGATCAGGTCGGCTAGTCGCCGAAGCTCGGCGTCGGCCGGGTCAGACAAGACCAGTCGGGTCTCCGAGTCGAGGGAGAACTCGCCCGCCCGGAGTTCGATGTGCTCTGGAGCCGGAATCAGAGCCGGTGTCTCTCCCCGGGTCTCGCATCCGAGGACCACGAGGACGGCTGCGATGGCCGCGCAAAATGCAGGACAGCGCATGGGAATTCCGATCACGGTGGAGGGTGAGTACCGCGGTCCAGTTTCGCCGCGGGACACGCCTCGTACATTGTCGGCTCCAGCGGGTCCGACCCGCCGGCCGGTTCGACATGCTCCCAGACAGGAAGACGATACATGATGCGACCCCTGCTCACCACATTCACCCTCGTCGCTGTCGCCGCAATCGCCGCGTGCGTTTGGGGCGACGGGTTCGATGACGCCGCCGCGACCATCGACGAGGTCGACCTCGCACAGGGCATCCAGGACCTTTCCGCGGACTCCATGGGAGGAAGATCTCCCGCCTCGTGGGGAGAAGAGCGTACCGTGCGCTACCTGCAGCAAAAGTTCGAGGCGCTCGGCCTCGAGCCGGGGAACGGGATCAGCTGGATGCAGGATGTGCCGCTGGTCTCGCTCACCGCCGATCCGGACATGGGAGCCGTGATCCAGGGACGAGGGACTGCCAACAGACTGCAGCACGCCTCCGACTTCGTGGCCGTCACCGAGCGGGTGGTCGAGGAAATTTCTCTCGACCGGTCGGACCTCGTGTTCGTGGGCTACGGGATCGTGGCTCCCGAGTTCGACTGGAACGACTACGAGGGCGTGGATGTGAGTGGGAAGACGGTGGTGGTCCTGGTGAACGACCCTGGCTACGCGACCGCGGACGACGCCCTGTTCAACGGCCGCAGCATGACGTACTACGGACGCTGGACCTACAAGTATGAGGAGGCCGCCCGCCAGGGGGCCGACGGCGTGCTCATCGTCCACCAGACGGGGCCGGCCGGGTATCCGTGGGCCGTGGTGGAGGCCGGCTGGTCGGGTCCCCAGTTCATGCTCGCGGAGAAAGGCGACGCACCTCTCGTGAAGGTCGAGGGCTGGCTTTCCGAAGAGACGGCCCGCACAGTGTTCGCGCAGGCCCGGCTCGACTTCGACGCGCGTGCGGCGCAGGCGGCTACCCGGGACTTCACGCCCTATGAGATGGGCCTCAACCTGTCCCTGAACCTGCGCAACTCGATCGAGCGCTCGACCTCCCGAAATGTCCTCGCCCTGCTACCGGGCTCGGAGCGGCCGGAAGAGCTGGTGATCTACACGGCTCACTGGGACCATCTGGGTACGGACCCGTCCCTCGGCGCGGACAGCATCTACAACGGCGCCCTCGACAACGCCTCGGGGACGTCCGGCCTGGTGCAGATGGCCGGTGCGTTCGCCGCCCTGAAGAAGGCCCCCTCCCGATCGGTCCTGTTCATGGCCGTCACGGCCGAAGAGCAGGGACTGCTCGGGACGGCGCACTACGCGTCCCACCCCGTCTATCCGCTCGACGCGACCGTGGCGACGGTCAACATGGACGGACTCAACATCTGGGGACCCACGAGCGACCTCACGATCGTGGGTTACGGCATGTCGGAGTTGGATGACGTGCTGCAGACGGCTGCCGAAGCCGCGGGCCGGACCCTCGCTCCGGACCCGGAGCCCGAAAAAGGCCATTACTTTCGATCGGATCACTTCGAGTTCGCCAAGCGGGGGGTGCCGTCGCTGTATCCGGACGCCGGAGTGCAGGACCTCGAGCACGGGGAAGAGTGGGCCCGCGAGCGGCGGGAGGAATACACGCGCGACCACTACCACAAGCCCTCCGACGAGTACGATCCGTCGTGGAATCTCGAAGGCGCCGTGCAGGACCTGCGGCTCATGTTCTCGGTGGGCCACTCACTGGCCACGGGCGAGGCCTGGCCCAACTGGCGTGAGGGCACCGAATTCAAGGCGCTGCGAGACGAAATGATGGGGTACGACGCGACGCAACCGACGGAGGACTGAGCGTGGCCGAGTAGCTGCCCTACGGCACCACCCACAGCTTCAGCGCGAACACCACGATCATCACCACGACGACTCGCTTCACCCAGGCGTGTCCCTTGAGCACGGTGAGGTGGGTTCCGATCAGCCCGCCCAGCAGGTTGCCGCCGGCAAGCGCGATTCCCATACCCCAGTCCACCTTGCCCGCCATCGCGAAAAGGACGAGTGCGAGCGGGGTAAAGACGAGCACCACCAGCACCTTGAGGGCGTTTCCCTTCACGAGGTCGAAGCCGGCCAGCATGGCGAGAGCCAGGATGAAGAAGCCGACGCCGGCCTGAACGAACCCCCCGTATACTCCCACGCCGAAGAACGTGGCAGAAAAGGCAACGCCCGAGAGGCGGGCTGGCGCGGCGTCTTCCGCCGCCTGGCTGTCCGCGGCGATCGCTCGCCGTTTGATCCGATTCCGCAGGGGGTCGAGCAGCATCACCACGGCGAAGACGATCATCAGTGTGGCGAGGATGCGCTGAAAAGAGGCATCCCCGACCCTGATCGCAGCCCATGTCCCCAGGCCCGCCCCGGCCAGGGCCGGAAGGGCTGCCCTCCGAATCCAGCTCCAGTCCATCACGCCATGCCGGTCGAAGCTCCACACGGCGCCCACGTTCTGCACCAGGATGGCTACGCGGTTGGTGCCATTGGCCACCGTGGGCGGGAGTCCGAGGAAGATGAGCAGAGGCAGCGTGAGAAAGGAACCACCCCCGGCGAGGACGTTGATCGTCCCGGCCACCGAGCCGGCTGCGAACAGGAGAACGTAGGCCACAGGTTCGCTCACTGGCCCCGTGACTCCTCGATCTGCCGGTCCTCGATCATCAGGGTGAACGTCACGTAGTACTTCATGATGTTGCTGACATAGCGCACGGTCTCCCGCCCGACCTCCCGCGCCACGAGAACCTCGACGTTGTTGAACCACTGGTTGGGGTCGAGTCCGGCTGCGGCCGTCTTGCGTCTCAGGTTCCGGATCCGGGTGG
>JAUVPT010000181.1 GCA_030598525.1 Gemmatimonadota bacterium | reverse complement strand
GTAAACACGGCGACCAGCGCTACCGTCGTAGCGATGACCGCGAACGCGATCTCCCGCGTGCCCTTCAACGCCGCCGTGGTCGGATCCTCGCCCAGTTCTTCCTGGTGCCGGTACGCGTTCTCCATGACGATGATGGCGTCATCCACCACTATCCCGATCCCCAGGATGAGCGCCAGCAAAGTGAAGTTGTTGATCGTGAAGCCGAATGCGTATAGCACCGCAAAGGCAGCCATGATCGATGTCGGAATAGCCAGTCCCGGGATGAGGGTCGCCCGGAAGTTTCGCAGGAACACGAAGATGATGAACACGACCAGTATGCCGGCGAGCACGAGGGTTTCCTCGGCCTCCTGGATGGACCGTCGGACGAACAGGGCCTGGTCGAAGCCGATGTTGATCGAGATCCCGGGAGGAAGCGCCGCCTGGATCGCCGGAAGCTCGGCCCGGACCGCATCGGAGACCTCGATCAAGTTCGCCTTGGACTGGCGAACCACTCCAATCGCTACCGCCACTTCCTGATTGTAGCGCAGAGCCCAACGATCGTTCTCGGCTCCGAGCTCCACCCGCCCTAGATCCCTGAGCCGGATTACCTGTCCGTTGGCACTGGAAACCACGAGAGCGCCGAACTCAGCGGGTGTCTTGAGCTCGCCCATCGAGCGGACCGTGAACTCCCGCCTCTCCGACTCAATGCGACCCGCCGGCACCTCCACGTTCCGCGTCCGGATGGCGGCGATCACGTCCTGGACGGTGAGCCCTCGCGCTGCGAGTTCCCTCGATTCGAGCCACACCCGCATCGAGTACCGACGCTCGCCGGCGATCTGGGCCCGGCCGACCCCCGGAAGGGACTGCAGGCGCCGCTTGACCACCCGATCCGCGATGTCCGAAAGCTGCAGCAGATCGTAGTTGTCGCCAGCCACGGCCATCCACATGAAGGCCTGGGCGTCCGCCTCCTGCTTGGCGACGACCGGCTCGAGGATGTCCTGAGGTAGACGCCCCCGGACCCGGGCGACCTTGTCGCGCACGTCCTGGGCCGCCAACTCGAGGTCACGGTCGAGGGTGAACTCGATCGTGATGTTGCTGCTCTCTTCTCCGCTCGATGAGGTCAGCGTCCGCACGCCGGGCAGGGTGCTGAGTTCCTCTTCGAGAATGTCCGTAACGGCGGTCTCCATCACGCGTGGATTGGCTCCGCGCAGGAAGACCGATACGGAAACGATGGGCGGGTCCACGTCCGGCAGTTCCCGGACGGAGAGCCGGGTGAAGCTCAGGAAACCGAACAGAACCAGTGCCGCCGCGACCATGCTCGTGAGCACGGGCCGGCGAATCGATGTATCCGAGAGTATCAACGCAGCCTCACCACAGATGACCAGTCCGACATTCAGACCTTGTTACAACACGTTTCAGCTTCGTTCCGTTGCGGCTCGCGCGACGGGACACAAGGATCGCCCGGACAGCAGTGAAAGGGAAGAACCGGCTCTGCGGGCCCGTCGTTCCAGGTCAGCCCAGCTCGAGCTGGGCCTGTGCGGGCGCCGGCGAGGAGGAGTCCGTCGCATCTTGATCGTCCTGGTCTGGTGGCCCGGAGATCTCTCGGTTCGGATGGCGCGAAGTCCGCGATGGCTCGACTTCTCCAGTCTGGCCCGGTGCGACCAGATCGAAATCGGGTCGGATGCCGAGGTGATCGAGAACGAGCCGATCCTGCGTGGTAACGATTACCTGCCGGTCCATCGCGAGCCTTTGTAATAGCCCCCACACTTCGGCCGACCTCACTTCGTCCAGGTGTGTGAAGGGCTCGTCAACCAACAGCGGGTGGCGGACGCCCTCGCCCGAAAGGAAGTCGGCGGCGCCGAGACGGATCGCCAGCAGGACGACATGCTTCTCTCCGAAGCTGAGAGGCGGAGAGTCAAGCGCCACGCTGCGTCCGGCCAGGCCGACCCGGGCGGTCGCCAGATCGCCCACCGCAGTTACCGGACCCAAGAGGCCACCGGAAAGTTCGTCGAGCCTTCGGTTGACCGCCGCAAGGAGTCGGTCCTGGTCCGTAGAGCGAAACTCCTCGTAGGCATCTCGGACGAGTTCCCACGCGAAGCGCCGGGCCGCCACTTCCGACTCGGTCTCGAGAACGCGGTCGCGCAGTCCTGACAGCTGGCGCTCAAGAGCGAACACGTCCTCCGCGGCCCGATCCAGATCCCGGATCTCGAGATTCAGATGGGCACGCTCTTCACTCAGAGCATCTCTCCGGGCCCGTCGAGCATCACGAGCCGCCTCCACTGCCGACACGGTGGGATCGACTCCACCGGGAAGGAGGGGCGCGGAAGGCTGCTCCTCGAGGCGCAGTTGAACCCGGGCCAGCCCGGTTCGCGCTTCTTCGCGGGCCGCCGCGAGTCGGCGAAGGACGTTCTCGCCACGCGAATCACCAGGGGGCGCAGTCGGCTCGAGAAGCCGGGCGGCACGCTCCGATGCCTCGACCGAGCGGTCCCGCGCCCGGCGAATGGCTGCCCGGGAATCCTCCTGGCGCCGGAAGCTGCTGCGGTGTGCATCCAGGTTCGCCGCCAGGAATTCGGGCGCGGGAACGCCGACCGCGATCGAGTTCAGTCTGGAGCGCACGGCGGCGAGTTCCTGGTCGCGTCGTCGGGCCAGATTGGCGGCATGAGCCTCCGAGCCACCCTCCGACCTGGCCAGCCACACGGCGACGGCGCCGAGAAACAGACCGGCGACCGCTACCACCGCGCCCACAGCGGCGGACAGGCTCACAGCGACCCCTCCACCCACCACCACCATCGCGGCACCCGCGAAGCCGATCATGGACCGGGGCGCTCTTGGACGGTCGGAGGTCGATCCGGCCGTGTCAGTCAGCCGGTTCTCCAGTGCCTCGACCTGATCCCACAGGATCTCCGCCTGCCCGAGCCGAGCTTCGAAATCATCCGGGTACGAACCCCCGATCTCCGCGTTGATCGCTTCCGTTTCCACTCGGGCGAGCTCGCCGCCGGTCTCCTCGAGCCAGCGAAGGGAATCCGTGAGCGTCGCGAGATGCGCTTCCGCTTCCTTCTGCTCGGCGAGCAGCGTCCGTCGTTCCGTAATCGGACGATAGGCCGCCTCGAGAAGCTTGATCTCCGCTTCGACATCGTCGAGGTCCAACCGGATCTCACCGTTCCGCTCGAGGAGGGGTCGCTTCCGACCCCTGGCGTCCCGGGCCGCCTCGAGCTGCTCGACCCCCAGTGTGACTGCCTCCCGCAGGTCCTCGACTTCGCGCGGCAGTCTCTTGCCCCGGTCCCCCGCCTGGAGAGGCTCCCGTGTCAGCGCCTCGAAGGCGTCGCGAAGCTCCTTGAGCGCAGCCTCGACCTTGCGGTGCGTTCCGGCGGCCGCCCGGAGGAGCTCATCGTCCAGCTTCGTGTCCACGAGCTCACCCTGGGCGATCCATGCCGTCCCCCGGTACGGTTCCAGCGACCCGAAGCCGACCCACTCGCGGACCAGGTCCTGGTACCGACGGCTCTCGCTGCGCGCGCCCACCGGATTCCCGTCGCCGTGGAACACTTCCTGTCCGGTGGACTCATCGCGCGCGATGACGGTGTCGCTCGCGAAGTCACGGTGCACGGCGATTCGGCTTCCGTCGGTCGCCCGGAGCCACACTTCCGCCTCAGCCGGCTTTCCCGACCAGGGCTGACGGAGCTCCAGGAGTCGCCTTTCCTCCGGCTTGCGGCGGGTGAATCCATACAGGCCTCGCAGAAAGGCCTCGAGCAGGGTGGTCTTGCCCGACCCGTTGAGGCCCGCGATCACCACCGGACGTTCCTCGTTCGGGAGATCGAAGCGCCCGGAATGGCACCCGTATTCGAGCTCGATGGCCTCGAGGCGCGGTTGGCTCACGTGACGCCCATGGCGCGCAGTGCCTTGCGGAGAGCGCGTTCCCGAAGCCCCTCCTCGACCTCATCGGAGGCGGCACGGATCCGGTCGAGGCCGAGACGCGCCAGGTGGCCCACGACGTCATCACGCGAGGCCAGTTCGGCAAGTCTGTCCGAATCGTAGTGCCTCGTCCGATCCCGGACCCGCGCGAACGGGAAACGGGCCGCGAGCCCGGCGTCCACGCGCTCCGGATCGACTGCGAACTCGGTCTGCCCTGAGAGCGTCACGACGGGAAGCGATCCGACTTCCACGAGTCCCGCCACCTTCTCAACGACCTCCAGATCGTCCGAGCACGTGCTGACATCGAGGTCCGGGATGGCCTGCAGTGGAGGTACGCCGGACGGGAGAAGCCGGACGACCGGGGGCGAATCGGGAGACACCTCGGCCAGCACGACGCCTCGAGGCCCCGTCTCCGTGTGGTCGAGCGCGGCGAAGGAACCGCAATAGCATGCGGGGACCGAGCCATCCGCAGCGAACTCGGAGGGCGGGCGGAACCTGTGGTAGTCACCGAGCGCGATGTAGTCCACGCCCAGAGCCGAGAGCTCGTCGCGTGAGAGGCGCAGTGAATCTCCGCCCGACCAGTGGGGAGCATCCCGCACGGCTCCGTGCAGCAAGGCCACGTGCACTCCCTCGGCGTCCGCTCGCCGGAAGTGGGCGAGTGGGTCCGGTTCGTGCGCGAAGTCATAGGCGAAGCCGTATACGTGAAGCAGGCCGGCCTCTGTATCG
>JAUVPT010000275.1 GCA_030598525.1 Gemmatimonadota bacterium | reverse complement strand
GGAGCCTTGTTCCACATCGCGGCGGCGAGGTCCGCCATGCTCTGATCACCACCGGTGCGCGCCAGGTCCGGACCGCGAGCTCCGCCTTCGCCAGGCACTCCGTGGCACTCCTCGCAGCCCTTCTGCCGGAACCACGCCCGCCCCCGACCCGCGCTGCCTGGAAGGACGATCGGCGCGGCCTCCGGCATGCCGGTTTCGGCGGAGTGAACGTACGCGAAGAGGTCAAGCAGCTCCGATCCCGTGAGCGTGGCCCTCGCGATGGCCTTGCTCTCCATCAGAGCGGCCATACGGGGCGCGTGATTCCACATCGCCGCCGCTAACTCGATCGGCGTGCCGAGATTCCCGGATACGTCGAGGGCCGGACCGACCATGCCCCCGATGCCTCCGATCTGGTGACATCTCACACATTGCTTCTCGATGTACAGGGCATGCCCCGATGCCGTATCCGCAGGCGCGTCTCCATACCGCGCGGCGAACAGGAACGCCACGAGGTTCGCCACATCATGAGAGTCTAGCCGATGAAGCATCTGGTCGGGCTCCTGTCCGGCCACCGCCATATTGGGCACGTGATTCCACATGCGAGTGGCGAGCCGGAAGAAGGAGAGTCCGTCTGTAATCGGATCGCGGCGGAACACACCCCCGACCCCCAGACCTTCGATCGAGTGACAGTCGGCGCAGCCTTTGGAGCCGAACAGACTCGAGCCCGCGAGGGTGTTCGAGTGGCGGAAAGTCGATTCCTGGGCGACAGCCCCGCCACTGAAGAATGCGAGCACGAGGACCGCCAGGACCGGAGCGACCTTCGTCCCCGGTGCCCGACTGAATCCTGCGGATGGCGGCTTGCCGTACACGATCCGACTCCTCATCCGGCTGAGTTCATCTGGGGGGCGGAGTCCGTCCGCCCGACGCTAGCAACAACCCAACCGGGCACGAACCGCGCCTGCGCCCGCCATGCCAGTGCGGATCGGGCTAGTGTCCTGTGCCTTGAGCGCTTACGGACGCTGATCACCGCCGGCGTGACGGAATCAGGACGCCCGAACCGGGACACCGAGCATCACACTGAGACGCCCCATGTCCCACTTCTTCGGGTTGTCCGCGGGTCCCGGCCCCGGTATCGTGAGAGCGGCAGCCGGCTCTCAGGGCCGGGAGGCTCCCGCCAAACGCTTTCAGGACACGGAGTTCTCCGACAGGCACGTCGCGTCGGGGAGATGTCGTCGGCCGGCGGGTCGACTCGGATCGCTGGCCCTCGACTTGCGATGATAGGTTCGGCTCGGCTCGACACGTCCGGGACCGAACGGACGAGCGAGCGTCCGCGGTTCGTTTCGTCGAGTCCGCGGAACCAGGGGCGGGAGAGCGCGCTGGCCCGATGAACCTGAACAAACTGTTTCCACGCCTGAAGATCAGGGCGAAGCTCGGGATCGCGTTCGCGGTCCTCGCGGTGCTTCCGCTGGCCGTGATCGCGCTGTTCACGGTCCGGCAGACCGTCGGTTACCTGCGCACTCTCGCCAATGAGACGCTTGCCCACGACGTGGCCATCGCCCACGCGAGGGTCGAGCGCGCCGTCGAGCGCACGCAGCGTGACGTCGAGTACCTGACCGCTGACATCCTGGGTCCGGCCCTCGCGGACCGGGAATCCGTGCGCGACAGCATCGTGCGCGCAGGTCTCCAGACAGACGTAAGCCAGTTCCTCCGTCATGCTCCAACGCTGATCCGGGTCAGGCTGATCTCGGCAGAGGGCAGGATGCTGCTCTCGCAGCCGGTTCCATTCGGCGAGCACCTCCTCGAGACCGGCGCGACCGGAGGGCTCCTGTACGCACTCAGGGCCGAGTCGCTGGCAGTCGGAGAGCGCCTGCTCATGCCGGTGGAGCTGAGGAGCCGCGCGGAAGGCGCTCCGGACGTCGAACCCCTGCCGGCGATCGCCCTGTTGATTGCCGTTCGCGGCCCGGACGGCCGTTTCCTGGGAGCCGTCGTGGGCGAGGCATTCGCGACGGCACTGTTCGCGGGGATCGACGAGGGCTCGCCCAACATGCCGTCAACCACCGGACTGGTCGATCAGGATGGTCGATTGCTATTTCACTCGGAGCGGAAGTCGGTCTGGAAGAGCCTCCTGGGGGACCAGCTGGTTGACGAGTTCTCCGCCAGCGACGCCGAGAGGATCCTCGCCGGCACAGCGCAGACGTTCGAGACCGAGGACGGGCGGATCGTGAGCGTGACGTCGCTCGGACTCGGAGATGCGGGACTGGGACAGCTGGTTCTGTACAGGGTGATGCCCGTGTCGGTGCTGTACGGGCCCGTACGGAGGTTCAACAGCTGGGTGATGCTCACGGGTACCGTCATCGTGCTCGTGGTGCTCTTCCTCGCCTTCATGGCCGCCCGGCAGCTCACGAAGCCGATCTACCGCCTGAAGGCGGGCTTCGCGCGTCTCGCTCGGGGTGAGGAGCCGGAGCCCCTCGACGTCGAGACGAGAGACGAGCTCGAGGACCTGGCGTCCGAGTTCTTCGACATGGCGAGCGCCCTCCACGCCCACCGCCGCCGGCTCGAGGAGCTGGTGGAGGAACGAACCCGGGCGCTTCGACAGACGCACGCGGAGCTGACAGACATTCTCGCCTACTCCGCCGACGCCATCATCGGTCTCGACGGCGAAGGACGTATTCGGGTGTGGAACCGCGGCGCTGAAAAGCTATTCGGGTATCCCGCTGCGGAGGTCATGGACCGGCTGCTGGACTCCGTCCTCGTTCCGGAGGAGCTCCGCGAGTCCCCCGAGGCCGACTACCTGCGCACGGAGATCGCAGCCCGGGGGTCGGTCGTGGACTTGAGGACGCGGCGCTTGAACCGCGACGGGAAGCTCATCCCCGTGAGCTTGACCCAGACGGTGATCTTCGATCCCGACGGAAGGCCGCACGGGATGTCGCTGATCCTGCGCGACGCCCGGATGCAGGAACGGCTGGAGGAGCAGCTCCGCCGATCGGAGCGGCTGGCTGCTGTCAGCGTCATGGCGGCGGGACTCGCCCACGAAGTGAACAACCCGCTCGCGATCGTGGCGAATCGCATCGAGTGCATGGAAGAGGAGCTGCGCGATGGAGTCGATGCGTCGGTGCTGATGGCGGACGTGGAAGTCCTCAGGGAGCACACCGAGCGGCTCCAGTCCGTGACGCGGGACCTGCTCCGATTCACTCGGGAGTATGACGAGGAGCCGCATCCGGTGGACCTGGCGGTGGTCTGCCAGCGGGTGGGCCGGCTTCTCTATCGAAGCCTGGCGGCCCGCGGCATGAACCTCGAGGTCTCTGCCGACTCGGTCCTTCCGGCAGTGACGGGCAGCGAGCCCGCGCTGGAGACCGTGTGCATGAACCTCCTGCTGAACGCGGCCGAGGCGATGCCGAGCGGCGGTTCCATCAGCGTTCGGACCCGGCTCGCCGACGGGGACCATGCGGTCGAGATCATCGTCGAGGACTCCG
>JAUVPT010000329.1 GCA_030598525.1 Gemmatimonadota bacterium | reverse complement strand
CACGGCCTGGCCGCCCTCGAGACGGAGACGCACCAGCACATTCACCTCGAGAACAACATCCTGTTTCCGCGGGCGCTGGCAGGCTGACGCCTTGATGCGTGGCCCGACGCGGCGCATTCTTGGCTAGACGAACGATTTCAGAACACTTCCCCACCAGGAGGCTCGAGATGCAGAAGTTCATCCCCGCTCTGGTCATCGCACCGGCGCTCGCTCTGGCCATGACAACCCTGGCCTGCACGCCGCCGGCCGAAGAAGCACCTCCCGCCGAGCCAGCGGTCGACGTCGCCGCCGAAGCGGCCGCGATCATGCAACTGGAACGCGACTGGTCGGCGTTGTTCGGTGCCCGGGATGTCGATGCGATCATGAACCTGCACGCAGCCGACGCCGCGCAGCTTCCTCCGGGGATGGAGCCCGTCGTCGGGCAGGAAGCGTTGAGGGCGTCGTGGGACGCTTTCGCGGCGATGGAGGACTTCGATGTGTCATGGGAGCCGACGGCCGCCTTCGTGTCTCCCGATGGAAACATGGCCTACGACTACGGGACCACGTCGTCGTCGACGCCCGACGGGACTGTTCCCGGCAAGTACCTCGTCGTCTGGGTGAAGGTGGATGGGGAGTGGAAAGTCGCGGCCGACATGTTCAACTCGAACGTAGCGCCGCAGTAGCCCGATCTCATCAACACGGCGGACTCGGTGCGGATCGGCCGCACCGGGTCGCCCTATTCACCCCGGAGGATGGTCGTGAGCGGGAAGAAGCCGTTCGCTCCCCTGGCGGGGACAATCCTGTTCGGACTGACCGGTCTGCTGGCAAGTCCGCCGGTCCTGGCGGTCCAGGAACATCCCTACACACTTCCCGCCGACCCACTCGTGCGCGAGACGCTGGAGGAATGGCAGGACCTCAAGTTCGGCCTGCTGATGCACTGGGGTCTCTACGCGCAACTCGGGATCGTGGAATCGTGGGCCCTGTGTTCCGAGGACCAGTCGTTCCAGGACCGCGGCGGAATGCCGTACACGGAGTTCAAGGAGATGTACTTCGGGCTGATTCGTGAATTCGATCCGCGCCAGTTCGACCCGGTCCCATGGGCCGAGGCCGCCCGGGACGCGGGGATGCGGTACGTGGTGTTCACCACCAAGCACCACGACGGATTCAGCATGTGGGACACGCAGCAGACGGACTTCCGGATCACGGGCCCGGACAGCCCGTTTCGGGACCACCCGCGGGCCAACGTGGCGAAAGAGGTATTCGACGCCTTCCGCGCCGAGGACTTCATGATCGGGGCCTACTTCTCGAAGCCGGACTGGCATCATCCCGAGTACTGGTCTCCGCTGTGGGCGACGCCCAATCGCAACAACAACTACGACATCCGGAAGTACGCCGGCAAATGGCAGGGCTTTCGGGACTTCACGTACAGCCAGATCGAGGAGCTGATGACCACGCTCGGACGCGTGGACATCCTGTGGCTCGACGGTGGCTGGGTCAGGCCGGACTCGACGATCAACGACGAGGTCAGGTCCTGGGGCTTCGACATCGCCCCCTGGGAGCAGGACATCGACATGCCGCGCATCGCAGCCATGGCCCGGGGTCACCAGCCCGGGCTGCTGATCGTCGACCGAACGGTGCACGGAGAGTTTGAGAACTACCGCACCCCGGAGCAGCGTGTCCCGCCGGGTTCTCTGCCGTATCCGTGGGAAACCAACATGACCCTGACGCAGAGTTGGGGTCACAACTTCAATCCGACCTACAAGAGTCCGGAGCGAGTCATCCGCACGTTGATCGATGTCGTCTCAAAGGGCGGAAATTACCTGCTCAACGTGGCGCCGACGCCAGAGGGGACGTTCGAGCCCGAGGCCTACGAGACGCTGGCCGAAATCGGTCGGTGGATGAAGGTGAACGGAGAAGGCATCTACGGGACACGGCAGCACGAACCGTTCGGCGAGGGCGAGGCCGTGCGATACACCCGGAGCAAGGATGGCCGGACCGTATACGCTTTCTCACTGGAGTGGCCCGGAGAGTTCCTGCAGTTGCATTCGGTCCGCGCCGGGACCGGCTCCGAGATCTTCTTGCTGGGCCACGACCGGCCCCTGGAATGGGCTCAGAACACCGACGGACTGCGCATCCAGCTCCCCCCGGAACCGGAGGAAGCTGGCGCCTACGCCTGGGTTTTCAGGATCGAGACGGCGCGCTAGCGAGTCACTCGCCGCCCCTCGCGGAACGCCGTCGCCGCATCAGCTCGGGATCGACTCGATGGCCGTCTCCCGCTTCGTGATTCGCTTAACGACGATGTGGAGCCAGATCAGGCACGCCAGCGTCACGAAGAAGAAGAAAATCCAGGTCGTGGTCCACAGCCCGATCCCTCTCAGCAGGTAGCCGAAGATGATGGGGCAGAAGAAGCCCCCGAGACCGCCGAGGACCCCGACAGCTCCGCCCACCACACCCACTTCGGTCGGGAAGTACTCGGGGATGTACTTGTAGACCGCTGCCTTCCCGATACCCATCGCGATCCCGATCATGAACACGAAAACGGTGAAGATCCACACGTTGGCCTGGAAGTAGATGTGCGTCGTGCCGGCGGCGAGGAGCGTCTTCTTGGAAACCGCTTGGCCCTCGGCCACCTGTGGCACGTGCCATGACCGGATCACGGGCAGAATGTGTGTCTTGCTGTCGTCGAACCCCGT
>JAUVPT010000243.1 GCA_030598525.1 Gemmatimonadota bacterium | reverse complement strand
GGTCTCCGCCGGATCCGGCGTTTCATCCGGGTCGTGGTATGCGTCCACCACGAGATCACGGAACCGGGAGTAGGGGCCGACTCGCGCCGGGTTGGTGTGGCCGTAAAGCCCGACCACCGGGACACCGAGTGCGTGCGCCAGGTGGAGGGGCCCCGAATCCGGACTGACCAGGAGGTCACATCCGCCGACCGTCCACATCATCCGTCGGACGTCGTCCGCCAGGGTCGATATCGGCGGTTTCTTCGTGCGGGAGAGGATAAGGTCCGCGGCCGCCCTCTCCCGCTCAGCCGGCCCCCCGACGAGAAGGACCGTGGCCTCGTGTCGGTCGGCGATCACGTCGGACAGCTCGGCGCAGTGCTCCGCGGGCCAATCCTTGCGGACTACGTTGGAGCCGAGGACCAATCCGACGACCGGACCGTTCGGCAGGCCGTCGAAGAACGCCGCCTGGCATGCTCGCTCGGCCTCATCGAACGTAATTCGCCACTCGAGGGGATCCGGGCGCGGAATCCCGAGGGGATCCAGGAAGCGCAGCAGCATGTCCTGAGTGTGGGCCCACGGGCCCGGCTCGATGTGGTGGTTGCTGAACCGCCACACGCCCTCTCGGACCTTCTCTCGATCGAGGCCGAGCCGCGTCGGCGCCCCCGAGAAGACCGTCGGAAACACGCCCTTGAAATGGCGCTGCATGTTCAGGGTGAGGTCGAACCGGAGTTCCCT
Source organism: Gemmatimonadota bacterium (assembly GCA_030598525.1). Classification (GTDB taxonomy): domain Bacteria; phylum Gemmatimonadota; class Gemmatimonadetes; order Palauibacterales; family Palauibacteraceae; genus Benthicola. Next base: position 3,061 of record JAUVPT010000243.1, on the reverse strand, counting down.
GAAGTCATCCCGCAGTCTGGTGATGCCCTGTAATCCGTCGTTCTTGCGGAATGTGATCACGCGGTCCACGCTCGGGTGATGCCGAAGGACCGCGGCGGGGGCGGGCTCCGCCACCCAGGTGATCCGCCGGTTGCGGTCATCGTCCTTGATGGCATTGGCCACGGGAAGCCCATGCACCACGTCGCCGATCCCGGTGAGAAGGACGATGCAGATATCGGTGACACGATCGTCAGGCGTCATGCCGGAAGGTATCCGCCAGTGGCCCCGCCGTCAGGGCGACCACCAGTGGTTTGCGAGTCGGGCCGGGGCAGCCGAGAATGTGTGATTCCACGCACCGAACGGGAGAGCATCGCATGCCGATCGTGATTCGTGAAGCTGACCATGAGGACGCCGCGCGCATCGTCCTTTTCAACCAGGCGATGGCCCGGGAGACCGAAGGCCGCGAACTGGACCGAAAGGTACTCACGAAGGGTGTGGAGGCGTTGCTCAAGGATTCGGCCAGGGGCCGCTATTTCGTCGCCGTCAAAGGCGAGGAGGTCGTGGGCCAGGTGATGATCACGACCGAGTGGAGCGACTGGCGCAACGGCTTCGTCTGGTGGCTGCAGAGCGTGTACGTGTCGAAGCGCCATCGCCGTGAGGGCGTGTACCGAGTGCTTCACGACCATGTGCGGGAAACGGCGCTCTCGGAGAAGGCGCTCGGGATTCGGCTCTACGTGGAACGGGACAACCTCAGCGCCCAGGAAACCTACCGGGCGCTGGGGATGGTCGCCTCGCAGTACCTGATGTATGAGGAAGTATGGGCGTGAACCCTGGCCTGACGGCCTAGTCAGGCCGCTTGCGCCTCGCCTGGCGCCGGCGCCGACGCTCCGCCGCCTGTGTCTTGCGGCGTTTCGCGGCACTTGGCTTCTCGTAGTGACGGTGCTTGCGGAAGTCCTTCAGAATGCCGGCTCGCTGAACCTTGCGGCGGAAGCGCCGCAACGCCTTCTGGACGTCCTCGCCTTCTCGGATTTGAACCTCAGCCAATGGTCAGCTTGCCACCTTTCCTCGCCCCGAAAAGCTGGACGGGGGAGACCGCCAGTCTCCCCCGTCCAGCGTCGCTTTCACGCCTGCCGCGTCGGCGACCTCCCGGCCGCCTCCGAATCAACGGTACGCGATCCCGATGTTGAAACCCCAGTACTTCTGGTCGCCGGTTCCACCGGCGCTGAAGGCCCAGTTGTACCGGATCGACGTGAGGAGCGCCACCTCCGGCCGTCCCAGAGGAACGACCAGACCCAGCTCCGGCGCCCAACCGAAGTGCCAGTTGTCATCCACGATGGCACTGACGCCGATGTCGACCCGGCGTTCAATGTAATACGTGCCCGCGTTTACCCCGATGTACGGACGTATGCCACCCCGGTCGCCGAAGTAGTACGAGGCGTTGGCCATCAAAGGTATCGAGTTGAAGTACCTGAGCTGGGTGCCCGTGATGTCGGCGTTCGGCAGGCTGATCGTGTTCCGCTCCGTGCCGAAGTCGTTCTTCTCGTTCAGTACGTTCCAGCCCACGTTGAAACCGAACGAGTACTTGCTGCCTCGCTCCGGCACGTAACGCGCGTCGATCCCGAGGCCCCTGAAGCTGAAGTCCTCGATGAAGTTGACGTCCGAGTCCGAACTTCCCGGCAGACTCGAGCTGGCCGACATCTGGTACGTGATGCCCCACCACCAGTCCTGCGCCTTGGCCTCCCCGCTGAACACCAGAATGAGCGCCAGCGAGGCGATGATTCCCTTAATCACTCTCATCATATAACTCCGATTTCTCGCTGTTGAGCTCAGTTTGTTTCCAGGTAGGTCGACTGGTCGAACGCCTGCTGGATGCCGCGGTCGATCCGGTCCGTGTCGATCGGTGCGTTCGCACTGCTCAGCACGCCGCTGAGGGTGGCGTCCCATGCAACGTTGAAGATCTCCTGATCCGGATCCGTGTCCGCCGGGTCGATCATGGTGATCTCCAGCGTCCCCTGGTTCCAGCGCGTCACGGACACGCCAGGATAGCCGGGCCCCCAACCGGGTCCCCAGCCGGGCCACCAGCCGCCCCAACCCCACCACGGCCACCAGACCGTGGTCGATGTGCGCTCGTTCGCGGAAACGCTCACGATCATGAACACATCAGGCAGGTTGTTCTCGTCGACCTCGTCGATCGGGACCCGCTGATAGCCGTAGCCCTGCATGCGGCCCGCGACCTGCGCCAGGATCTGATCGTCGTAGCTGTGATCGATGTCGAGCGCATTCTCGCACTCCGGATCATCGGCATTCTCGCATACATCGATGACCGTATCCGGCATGGCGTACGTGTTGAACGCCGAGAAGTCATTCCCGTTGTGGATGGTCAGTACAACGTCCGTCTCTTCCACGCTGCTGATGTCGCCCGGATAACAGGCCCCGAGCGCCAGGATCAGCGCGACTGCAGCGAGCACGTTTCCGGGCCCTCTCAGCGCACGCAGTCCATCAAACCACTTCTGCATCAGTTGTCCTCCAAGTAGATGCGACGCCTACGCGCCGTCCGGAAGAACGGTGACCGGCAGCTTTCCGCCAGCCCTTGTCCCCGCTTCAGTGCATCCCCTACACCGCTCTTCCCCGGGCGTTCATGGCAAATGGGGAGCGCAGAATGTACACGCATGGGGATTGGCGAACAACGACCCGGTGCAGGTGCCGGGCTCGCGCCACGAACGCAGCGCTTCCGGTGTGGCGGCGCCGCAACGACAACCGAACGTGGCGGTCGGCCGGCCCACCGGGCCGTGGTTGGCCGCGGCTCGGCCACCGGTGTGGCGAAGCGCCTGCCCAGGATCACCTTTCGTGACCGTAACTGCATGTATTGACGTTTTTTATGTGTTTATCCACAGGGCAGGGTGGGCGTCGATTGCAGCCAGGAAGCCGGAGTCAAAGTCCTGACCCACGTCACGGGCGGCCTGCGGGCACGGGAACCGAACAGAACTTGCACCTCGGAGGTGCGGAGAGCGGCCGCGTCGGCTGGTGCGGCTCGAGAGTTCGATCTTCGCGCATGGTAGCATCCGAAAGGCGTACATATGAT
>JAUVPT010000286.1 GCA_030598525.1 Gemmatimonadota bacterium | reverse complement strand
GAGCGGCATACCAGATCGCCGAAGCGACCGCCAGGGGAATCGCGGTGCGCCAGAAGGCAAGCCGGCTGATCCCCGCAAAGGCCGGAACGAGTACCCGAAACACCGGGAAAAAGCGGCTGACGAGGATCGTAAGGGCCCCGTAGTCCTCATAGAACAGGGACATCCGCTCAAGCTGTGCCGGCCTGAGGAGCCAGCGCCCCCATCGTGTCGAGAAGATGCCTCCGCCGAAGTGACGGGCTGCCACATAGACGCATAGGGCGAGGAGGAGATTGCTGGCCCAAGCCACCAGAAATACAAGACGAACGTCGAGAATGCCCCGATCCGCCAGAATCCCACCGGCCACGACCACCACGTCCGACGGGACGGGCGGAAACAGATTCTCGACTGCGGCCCCGACGCCGACGAGGAGGTATACGATCTGCACCGGAATGTCTCCGACGAGGCGAAGGAACGCCTCAAGCTGCTCCTGCACGACGCCGTCCTACCCGCCCGTGCGGATCGAGGCATGCAGCGTGTCGATGTCTCCGATCTGGTCCAGCAGAACGACGGCCATCGCCGCGAGCCCCTCGCCACGGCCGATCCAACCCATGCCCTCGTTGGTCTTCCCCTTGATGGAGATGCACGACCCGGCGATGCGCAGCAGCTCCGCGATTCGCTCTGCCATTTCAGGGACCCATGGACTGATTCGAGGGCTCTCGGTGACGATGGTGACATCCGCGTTCACCACCTGGTAGTTCCGCTCCTCGATCACGCGAACCGTGGCGGCCAGGAGAGCCATCGAATCCGCCCCCTGCCAGCGCGGGTCCGTATCCGGGAAGTGCTGGCCGATGTCTCCGAGAGCCGACGCTCCGCGAAGGGCATCGATCAGGGCGTGGGCGACAGCGTCCCCGTCCGAATGGCCTTTGAGACCAGGGTGGTCGGGAAGGTGAACTCCGCCCAGGACGAGGGGCCGCCCGGACTCGAAACGGTGTGAATCATAGCCGATGCCGACGCGCACAGGGCCTCCTATCGGCCGGCGCTCAGGTCAGAACTCGCGACCGACCCCGAGCAGACGGAGCGCCAGGTGGGCCGCATTTCGCGAGTTGTCGATGCCGACCGTGGCGACAGGGACGCCGGGAGGCATCTGAACGATGGACAGAAGGGCGTCGAGTCCTCCGAGTGTGCCTGCCGAGATTGGAACACCAATCACCGGTAGCCGCGTGTGTGCGGCGACCACGCCCGGAAGCGCCGCTGACAAGCCGGCTCCGCAGATGATTGCAGAGAAGCCGTTCGATTCGGCGGAGGACGCGACCTCCGCAGTGCGGACCGGGTCACGATGAGCGCTACTCACGACCACGTCGACATCCACGCCCGCCTCCGCGAGCACATCGACTCCCTTCTGCATCACCGGTCGGTCGGACTCTGACCCCATCATGACCAGCACCCGTCCGCCCATCACGCACCTTTCCTGTCGAGACAGACCGCGCAGCCGCAGTACCAGTCCAGGTCGGACCTGACGGGGGAGTAGTCCTGGTATCTGGGTACCGCTTCGAAGCCCGCTTCCTCAATGAAGCGCACCAGCATGGGCCGGGGCATGATGAAGTCCGTCCCCGTGGCAGATACCACGTTCTCCTCCATCATGAGCGAGCCGAAGTCGTTGCATCCGAAATGCAGGGCCACCTGCGCTACTTTCGGCCCCTGGGTAACGTAACTGACCTGGATGTTGCGCACATTGTCGATGACCAATCGGGAGATCGCGACGGTCTTCAGATACTCGGTTGCCGTCGCCTCCGGAGTACCGTCCATTCCCGTGCCGTCGGATTGCAGCGTCCAGGGAATGAACGCCGTGAAGCGGCCCGTCTCGCGCTGGAGATCGCGCACTCTGATCATGTGCTCGACCCTGTCCTCCCGGCTCTCCCCTGCCCCGAACATCATCGTCGCCGAACTCAGCAAACCGCGTCCGTGAACCGCCCTGTGGATCTCGAGCCAGCGGCCAGTATCGATCTTCTTCTTCGCAATGCGGTCCCGGACGTCGTCCACCAATATCTCCGCACCGGCTCCGGGTACCGAGTCGAGTCCCGCATCCTTAAGCTCCCCGATCACCGCGTCCACGTCCAGCTTGTGGACCCGCGCGATGATGTCGAGCTCGGACGCCGAGAACCCGTGCACGTGGATCGGGTGATGTGTCTTGATGTAGTCGAGCAATCCGGTGTAGTAGTCCAGTTTCAGATACGGATTGTGCCCGCCCTGCATGAGGATCTGCACCGCACCGATCGCTTTCGCTTCATCGATCTTGGCCCCGATTTGCTCGTTAGAGAGGACATAGCCCTCCTCATGCCCGGGCCGTCGGTAGAAAGCGCAGAACGAACAGTCGGTGACACACACGTTCGTGTAGTTGATGTTCCGGTCCGCGATGTACGAGACGACTTCCCCCGGCGCTGCCGCTTTCGCACGCTCGCGTGCCATGGCTCCGAGTTCCAGCAGGGATCGATCGTACAGGGAAGAGTACTCCGCCCGCTCCGCCGCATCGACCGGTGCGAGGGCTGCCAACGGACGGCTCACATCCGTCGTCATGCGACTGCCGGCTCCCGCACCGCGTTGTAGAGAGAGTCACGCTCGACGGGTGTCTTCCCGGCATCTCGAATCAGCCTGACGATCTCGTCCAGGTCCAAACCGATGGGCGTGTCGGCGCCGGCCGTGTGCGTGACCTTCTCGAGAACGACGGTGCCCTCGAGATCGTCGACCCCGAATGAAAGCGCGATCTGGGAGATCTTGGTGGTGACCATGATCCAGTGTGTCTTGATGTGGGGCACGTTGTCGAGGAGAATGCGCCCTACCGCCAGGGCTTTCAGATCGTCCAACCCACCCGTCCTGTGCCCCTCCACTCCCATCTCACGTCCCAGGGCCGTGTTGTCCGGATGCCACGCGAGCGGAATGAACGTGCTGAAGCCCTGAGTCTCGTCCTGCAGGCCACGCAACATGAGCATGTGGTCGACCCGGTCGGCCGCCGACTCGACATGACCGTAAAGGAGCGTGCAGTTCGTGGGAATCCCCAGCTCATGGGCCTCCCGGTGCACCTGGAGCCACTCGTCAGCGACCAACTTACGATCAGCGATCGTCGACCGGACTGCGGGGCTGAACACTTCAGCACCGCCGCCGGGCATGGCATCGAGCCCGGCGTCCTTCAACTCTCGAATCACGTCCCTCGTCGGAACACCTTCGATACGTGCCAGGTGAGCGATCTCCACAGCGGTCAGCGCCTTCACATGGACCCGGGGGTGCCTTTCCTTCAAGCCCTTGATCATGTCCGTGTAGTACGAAAGCGGCAGTTTAGGGTGCAGGCCGCCCACGATGTGGAACTCCCGCGT
>JAUVPT010000073.1 GCA_030598525.1 Gemmatimonadota bacterium | reverse complement strand
TACCCCTCGAGTCGATCAGCCCGCACGTGGTGGCGGACGACCGGAAGTCCGGCGGATCGCTGTTCCGCATTCACCGCGACACCCGATTCTCGAAGGACAAGAGTCCGTACAAGACCTGGGCGGCCGTGCAGTTCCGTCACGAAGCGGGGAAGGACGCGCACGCCCCGGGCTTCTACCTTCACCTCGAGCCCGGAAACGTCCTCATGGGTGCAGGGTGCTGGCACCCGGCGCGCGACGCGCTGGAGAACATTCGAGACGCCATCTCGGAGAATCCGGAGCGGTGGGCCGCCGCCCGGGATGCCGTGGTAGGCGCCGGTTTCGAGTTCGAGGGAGACTCTCTGAAGCGGCCGCCCCGTGGATACTCCCCGGACCACCCGGCGATCGACGATCTGAAGCGCAAGGACTTCATCGCCGTCCGCTACCTGTCAGAGAAGACCGCGTTCGAGCCGGATTTCGTGACCGCCTATGCGGGGATGTGCTCGGACGCGGAGCCGCTGATGCGTTTTCTGACCTCGGCGATCGGCGTTCGCTGGTGAGCCTGGCAGGCGAGTCGGTGGATCGCGACGGCGGATGGCCCGGACTGGACAGACGGACAGCCCGGGTTGAGTTTGGAGCGGTGTAAAGAGGACGCGCGGGTCAGGCCTTCCGAGGTGCCCGACCTGGCGAACCCACCCAAACAGCACGAGGTACACCATGCACCGGAGAGCCGGCCTGGCTTTCGGCGTGGCCCTGGCATTTGCCGCCGGCCTTTCGGCGGCGGCGTGCGGACAGGGAGACACGTCCGAGTCGAGCGCGAACTCGGCGCCGCAAGCGTTGGAAACCACCCAGACCGCTCAGACCACGCCCGCGACGCTGCCCGTCGTCACCGTTTACAAGTCGCCTACCTGAGGCTGCTGCGAATCGTGGGTGGGTCACCTGCGTGAGAACGGTTTCGAAGTGAAGACGGAAGACGTGGCCGACATGGCGCCGGTCAAAGCGAAGTTCGGCGTGCGGCCTCAGCACCAGGGGTGTCACACGGCGGTAGTGGACGGATACGTGATCGAGGGTCACGTTCCGGCGACCGACATCGCGCGGCTCCTGGAAGAGAGGCCCGAGGTCAAGGGACTCAGCGTACCCGGAATGCCGAGAGGGTCACCCGGAATGGAAGGTCCCGTCAGCGACTCTTACGATGTGCTGACGTTCGACGAGGCGGGTGGCGAGACGGTCTACGCCAGCTACTGATCGACAGCACGTCGATCAGACACGCAGGGCAGGGGCGCACTCCCGACGGGGCGCGCCCCTGCGCGCATTCGGGGGCGGGTCAATCACCGTAGTCGGCGGGAAGCAGGATGAGGGAAGCGAGGATTCGCTGATTGACGTGGTTCAGCTCGCCCTCTGAGCGAAACTCCAGCGCCAGCCACCGATCTCCGCGTTCGATGACGAACGAGGTCATGTGCGAGCAGAACGGCCCGTCGCAGTGGGTGTAGTCGTATCGCATGGCCGGTTGCAGGGCCAGCGTCGTCGGGCCCGTCGGTTCCTCTCCCACCCAGAGCCCGTGCCCCTTCGCCGATTCGAGATCCGTCCAATAGATCTTGGTTGGGACGGTTCCCCTCCACCGGAAAAAGACGGCATTTCCACCGTCTTCCACATCCGCGTCGTAGACATCCGGCACGTCGAGGGAGTATCCAGCCGCCACGTTCGTCCATGTCGTCCACTCGAAGTCCTGGGGAACTTCCGGCCGCGATGATTGACAGGTGCCGAGCAGCCAGACCAGGGCAAGTATGAGCAGCAGTCTCACGGTTACCTCCGCGGTTCGTGTGCGGTCACGACGCCGGATCCGGCGCTCGAGCCCGTCCCTGCTCCGGTCGGAGCCGTCGTCCTCGAACGAACGCGAGCCCCGGGGGCGGTCCTCGACGGTCGCAATCCACCGTAGCGCCGCTCACGTCGGTCGAACTCTCGGACCGCGCTTGCCAGGTCTTCGACGGTGAAGGCCGGCCAGGGAGTGTCGGTGAACACCAGCTCGGCGTAGGCGCTCTCCCAGAGCATGAAGTCGCTGAGCCGGCGCTCCCCGCCTGTGCGCACCAGCAGGTCCATGTCGGGAACCGGCGTTCGCGCGTGGACGGCCCGATCCAGGTTCCAGCCGAACTCGCGCCGGCTCGTTGGGCCGGCCAGCGCGGCGGCAAGAATGGCGTCGCGTCCCGAGTAGTCGATCGCGAGACGGAGGAGGAGGCGATCGCACCTGGCCGTCAGTCCCTCGGCCGCCGCCATTTCCCGGACGACGACAGGAGGCAGGCGGTCCCGCCTCCCGATTACCTCGATGCGGATCCCGTTCTCCAGGCAGCTCTCTGTCTCAGACCTCAGGTAGACGCGCAGAAGCCGCATCAGGGACCGGACCTCCGTGGCCGGACGCTTCCAGTTGTCTGCTGAAAACGCGTACAGGGTGAGCACCCCGATCCCAAGAGAACGGGAGCCCTCGACCACCGCCCGGGCTACGCGAGCTCCCTCGACGTGTCCACGAGAACGGGATCGACCTGTGAGCTCTGCCCACCGGCCGTTCCCGTCCATGATGATGCCCGTGTGCAACCCGGCAGGGGGCCGCGGATGTAGAGTACTCTGCATCACAAAGTCTCCAGTCGTGTGAAAGGGCGGCTCTATGCCGCCCGGAGGTCATTCCGGTTCGCCGGAAGTCGGCGGACCGGTTCTAGCCGTCCCGGGTCATTCGGATCAGCGCCTCCATGTGAGCGACGTACTCCTTCAGACGGGCTTTGCCGAGGGCCGTCAGGGCGTAGTCGGTGCGCGGGACGCGGCCGGCGAATGACTTGCGACACTCGATGTAACCGGCGTCCTCGAGCTTGCGGGCATGAGCGCTTAGGTTTCCGTCGGTCGTGTCCAGCACCTGGCGCAGCTCGGTAAAAGCGAGGCGCTCGTGGACGGAGAGGGCGCTTACGATCCCGAGTCGTACCCGCTCGTGAATCAGGGCATCGAGCGTGAGGGGCCCGGCGGGGGATGCCAGGCTGGCCCGTGAGTTGGCAGCCCCTGCGGAACCATTCGTGTGTCCGTCCATCGGTCCTTCCGAATCCAGCTTGCGGGCCGTAGCCCGTTTGTCGTCAGCCACCATACCTCCAGGCGATGATTGCGCCGAACGCGAGGTGCAGACCTCCGAAGCCGACGGCCATCAGAGTCTGGCCCCAGCCCGGGATGGCGAGGGCGAGTATGCCCAGGGCCATGAAAGCGAGGCCCATGGCCGGCACGATGCGTACGGAGAAGGCACCGCCGGTCACGACCCCTGTTCCATAGAGTAGAAGCCACGTGCCCGGCAGAAGTGCCGTGAGTCCGCCGGCGGCCAGGGCCACGGTCAGTGCGGCTCCGGCGATCACGGACGGCATGAAGTTGAGCATGAACTTTCGCCCGGGGCCCGAGAGGGCGGACTCCTGCCGGCGCCGTGCCTTGCGCACGATCGCGTAGCCACCGACCACGGACGAGACAACAGCGGCTCCGGCCCATACGCGCAGGCCCGCATCCGCGAAGGGGAATCGACTGGCGAAGGCCGCGGCCGCGAGCGCCAGTGCGCCCATGGCCATGGTACCCAGTCCCGACACTGCGGTAAACGTGCCGGAAGCCTCCATCGTGCGACGGATGAAGCTGAGATTCTCGATCGCCCGGTCGCTGAGCGCCGTAGGCGTCGTCGGAGCGTCTTCCAACCGCAGGCGTTTCTCCATGACCGAAGGTATACGCGATCCGGATAGTGGTGTCAAGTACTTTGTAGTGCAAAGTAAACACTCTCATGCGCCAGTCCTGGCCCATCCGCGTCGGAGGTGGCGGTGGGTCGGGGCAGACCCTACGATGAAAGAACCCGGTCCAATCGTGGACCCGATGACCCGTTCAACACTGAGAGCCGGTGTGGCGCTGCGTTACTCCAGGAGCCATCTCGTAACCGTATTGCTTGTCGCGCTGGCATTCTCTTCCGCGTGCGGTCCGGGAGGCAGAGAGCGGGGCGACGGGGAGTTGAGCGAGGGAGCCGCGGCGCTGTTCGTGCACCCGGATTCGTTCGATTTCGCAAGCAACCCCCAGCTTCTGCAGCGCATTCGGGCCACTCCGCACGGCTACTTTCGCTTTATCAATATCCCGTTCAGCCGACTGGTCTGCGAGCGGTTCAACCACCTCGTCGATACCGGACCTCTGGGTCCAGACCGATTCCCGTTCAACCTGCACGGGGACGCGCACGTCGAGCAGTACGCGGTCACTGATCTGGGTCGTGGTCTGACGGACTTCGACGACTCGTCGGAGGGACCGGGTTGGGTGGACGGTATGCGCTTCACCGTATCCGTGCGCCTCGCGGCCCTCGCGAACGGCTGGGAGGACCAGGCGGACGACATTGTCGCAGAGTTCGGGCGTGGCTACTGGGACGTGGTCGAGGACTCGACGTTGTCGGCTCCCGTCCCGGCCATGGTGGCCCGGTACCAGGCGACGTTCAAGCACGACAGCCTGGCCTACCTGGCATGGGTCGACTCCATCATGCAACCGCTTCAGGAGGCCGACCGACAAGAACTACTGAGCTCGCTCGAGTCGTACTCGAGACTCATGCTGGCGACGAATCCCAGCCTGACGGACGACTTCTTCGAGCCGATCCAGGTAGGGGCGCTGCAACTGGGGGTCGGCAGCGCCCTCGATACCAAGTACCTGGTCCGACTGGCGGGTCCAACGCCGGATCCGGCCGACGACGTAATCGTGGAGTTGAAACGGGTGCGCAGCCTGGCTGGTATTCCTTGCATCCGGGCTGACGACGACGACCCGTTCCGGGTGCTGCAGAGTGGGGCCCGCATCGCGTACCAGCCCTTCCGTTTCCTCGGCTTCATCGAGCACGGTGGGGAGATGTTCTGGACGCACGCCTGGGTGGCGAATTACCGGGAACTCAAGGTGGAGAGCCTGGAGAGTCCGGAAGAACTGGCCGAGGTGGCCTACGACGTGGGGGTTCAACTCGGACTGGGTCACCTGCGCGACGTCGGCGGTGCGTTTCAACAGATGATCGTCGTCAACGTGCGCGAACGGCTGCGGGAGATCGAGGGAGAACTCCAGGACGGAAGCCAGGTCCTGGCTGGCGAGGTCATCGAGGCGTGGGAGGCATTCGTGCTCGCCTCGGACGAGCCTGGCTCCTAGCGGCCGCCCTCAGCTTTCGAATCGTCCGCGTTCGCTCCCTCTGTTGCCCGATCCTCGACGCCCCACGTGATCCGGCCGTCAGCCGTGAAATCCAGCGCCGCCTCGGGAAAATCCTCGCGCGATACTTCCGAGATCAGTCGAGCCGCCCGGCCACCGGGGTCCAGGCGCGGCGAGCCGAGTCCCCTCTGCCGGGCGCTGACCACGCGAGCGCCGATCACTCGGCCCTGGCGATCGACCTCGAGGTCTAGGATGGGGGCCAGTCCGTTCGGACCGCTGAGATTGAACCTGGCCCAGGTCCAGAAGTTGCCCAGGCTGTAGGCGATGAACCGGTCACGGTAGATCTCCACCGCCCGGGGCACGTGCGGGCCGTGACCTATCACCACGTCCGCTCCGGCGTCCACCGCGGCGTGCGCGAACTCGTACACGTTTCCCCGCCGCTCGCCGTAGAACTCCTCGGGTTCGCGCGTCACGTGAGTACGGTCGGCGCCTTCCGCACCCCCGTGAAAGGAGACGATGACCACGTCGTGGGTCCGGTCCAGCTCGGCCACCAGTCGAGTGAGCCCCTCGAGATCGTGGATGCTGACGGTGCCCTTGTTGGGCGAGAAGGCGGCGAGTCCGACGCGCGTGCCGTTGCCGAGTTCCAATGTGCCGGTGATCGCCCCGGCCCGGGCCAATCCTCCGTACGCGATTCCGTTCGCCTCCAGCGCTGCGATCGTCGTGGCCCGGCCGGCCTCCAGAAAGTCGCCGCTGTGGTTGTTCGCCAGGGACATCAGGTTGAATCCCATGCCCGCGAGCAGACCGGCATACCACTCCGGACTCCTGAACGCGTAGCAGACGTCCATGTTGCGGCACCGTTTCGACTCGCCCCCCCTGTCGAACAGTGCGCCCTCGAGGTTTCCGAACACCACGTCGCCCGAGCGCAGGGCGCCGACCAGGTCCGTGCCGATCAGCTGGTCCGCCGAGACGCCAGGGACGATTCTGGGGTCCAGGTAGGTCGAATCGGGGAACGCGGTGCCCATCATGATGTCCCCCACGGCCACGATGCGGATCGTTTCCGCTCGTGTACCGGAGGAGCGCTCAGCCAGGGGAGCCTTCTGGAAGCCGGACGCGGGACTTTGCGCTGCGGCGAGCCCCGGAGCACAGAGGGCCGCCAGGACGATGAGGCCGAAACGAATGGAATGAAACCTGTCGGCCGGTCGTGATATGAAGTTCAAGTTCTGGCTCCCGCTCGGGTCGGAGCGAGTATGCTCCCGAGCCCCGGAGCGGGGCAAGGTCGGCTCGTCACATGACCCGTGAAGGAATAGGTTCTGAGCCGAGTCGTATTCTCTGGAATCTCAGGAACCGACTGGCGGCGACAGTCGGTTCGTCCAGGCACTGAACGGAGGCAGGTTTGCAGATCCCTTGCAGTACTCTAAAGCGCGGCGCGATAGCGGTTGCGAGCGCCGTGGCCGTCGGCGCCTGTTCGAGCGCTCCACCGCCGGTACAGCCAGTGCCGCCTCCGATCACTGACGACGCTGCCCCCGAAGTACTCGTGGGCAAGGTCATTTGGCACGATCTGCTGACGCACGATGCAGAGGCTGCCCGCGAGTTCTACGGCGCGCTGTTCGGGTGGGGCTTCGAAGAGTCCGAGGAGGCCCCCGGGCGTTACTGGGACATCACCCGGGGGGGGGAGGTAATCGGCAGTGTCTTCACAGCGGATCCAGACGAGCTGGACTCACCCCTCTGGCTCGTGTCCTTCTCCGTCCCCGACGTGGACGGTTCGGTTGCGCGGGCCAGCGATCTCGGTGCGGCCATTACCGTTCAGCCCTCCGATCTTCCGAATCGCGGGCGTTACGCGGTCGTGGAGGACCCGCAGGGCGCGTTCTTCGTCCTCCTCCGGTCCGCGTCGGGTGATCCGAGAGACGGACGGGACCGCGAATCGGGTGATTGGCTGTGGACCGAGCTGTGGACCACCGATGCCCCGGGTGCGGTCGAGTTCTACGAGGGCCTCCTGGGCTACCGCTCCAAGGGAATCGCCGCGCGCCTCGAAGATGTCGATGCCGACGAGTACGGCGAGGCGTTCGTCGAAGGGGACCGGCCCGTCGTGTTCTTCGCCATGTACCATGGAGAGAGGCCGCGAGCCGGGATTCACCAACTGCCCGGTGAGGGGACTCCGCACTGGTTACCCTACGTGGCGGTCCGTGACGTGGCGGAGGCAACGGCGCGCGCCGTGGAGCTGGGTGCCGAGGTGCTTCTGCCGCCCGAGGCCGTGAACAACG
>JAUVPT010000107.1 GCA_030598525.1 Gemmatimonadota bacterium | reverse complement strand
TCCTCCAGAGCTTGACCCAGGGCGAGACCGGCGGTGATCGCTGCCGAGAGCGTGCACCCGGTCCCGTGAGCGTTTCCCACCGGAAGCTTGACCGCTCTCCACTCGCGCCACCCCTTTCCGTCGAACAGGATGTCCACGACCTGGTCCCCATCGAGGTGTCCGCCTTTGATGAGAACGGCGCGGCAACCTGAATCGACCAGCCGTCCGGCGGCCTCGCGCATGTCGTTTTCGTCGCGCACCGGCATGTCCGCGAGGATGGCCGCCTCGTCCAGGTTGGGGGTCACGAGGCTCGCCAACGGTAGCAGGGCTGATCCGAGGGAGCTCACTGCGGCCGGATCGAGGAGGGGATCCCCGCTCGCGGCCACCATCACCGGATCGAGCACATAGCGCTCGATCTCGACCTCGGAGAGCGCGGTCGCGACGGCACGGATGGTGGGAGCATCGGCCAGCATTCCCGACTTGCAGGCGACAGGCCGGAGGTCCGCGGCGACGGCTCGGACCTGCTCGATCACGATGTCCGGCGGGATCGTGTGGACACCGAACACGCCCACCGTGTTCTGGACGGTCACAGCCGTGACGGCCGACGTGCCGAACACGCCGAATGCCTCGAACGTCTTGAGGTCGGCCTGGATTCCGGCGCCGCCCCCGGAGTCGCTTCCCGCGATCGTGAGGGCAACCGGCGGTTTCGTGGATTCGGAGCGATTCACGATACGCTTCGCCTTCCTTGGCGCCGCTTTCCCCGCGGCGGCGCCCGGTTCACATTAGTCAGCCATGCCCAGTCAGAGTCAGAGCAAGCACGTACGGGCGCTCCACCGGCGCAAGGAACGACGAGCCCGCGGTGAGTTTCTCATCGAGGGACCGCGTGTCCTGGCCGAGTTCCTGCGCACGGGCCGGCCGGTGACGCTGGTGCTATATACCGAGGCGGCGGTGGAGGAGCCAGACGGCCGGGGCCTGCTGGCAGAGGCGGTCGATGCCGGTGTATCGACGGAGCTCGTGAGCGATGCGGAGATCAGGGTGCACGCGGATACCGTAACCCCGCAGGGCTGGCTCGCCACGGCGCCCGTTCCGGGGTGGACATGGTCCGACGTGGAGGGGGCCAGGCCCCTGGTTCTGGATGCCGTCAGGGATCCCGGGAACGTGGGCACGCTGATCCGGGCGGCCGAGGCGCTGGATGCCGGGGGCGTCCTGATCCTGCCGGGTACCGCGGATCCGTGGGGTCCGAAGGTCGTACGGGCGGCCGCCGGGTCGTCGTTTCGGCTGCCCGTCTTCGAGGCTGCGTGGGAGGACGTCCTGGCCCGACTCCGGGAGTGGAATACGCCGGTGTGGGCGGCGGAAGCGGACGGCGAGATCCTGGAGCGCGCCGAGCCTCGCCCCCCCGTGTGGCGCTGGTTCTGGGCAACGAAGGAGCAGGGGTTTCCGCCCCGATTCGGGCGGCAGCGGACCGGGTCGTCGCGATTCCGATGAGAGGAAAGGTCGAGTCTCTCAATGCGGCGATCGCGGGCGCCATTCTCATGGACCGGCTCTTCGGAGGCTGAATGCCGCAGACCCTACACCTCGTATTCCTCGTCTACGCCGGAGTCCTGGGGGCATCCGTCGGCTCGTTCATGAACGTGTGCGTGAGCCGCCTTCCGCACGGCGAGAGCCTCGTCCGGCCGCGGTCGAAGTGTCCGGGATGCGGGGGGCCGATCGCCTGGTACGACAATGTCCCCCTCCTGAGCTGGATCCTGCTCCGCGGCCGCTGCCGGCAGTGTCGGGAGTCGATCTCGATCCAGTATCCCGTCGTAGAGCTCGTCACCGTGTTGATCTGGGTGGGAATGGCAATGCTGTATGGGCCCACATGGCGGTCCCTGCAGGGTTCGATCCTGTTCAGCTTGCTGCTGACCATCTCCCTGATCGATGCCAGGCACTACCTCATTCCTGATGCCCTGAGCCTGGGTGGCCTGGGGGCGGGACTGGCCCTGGCGCTGCTTCCCGGGCCGCCCTCGATCCTCACCTCGCTCATCGGCGCGACCCTCGGGTTCGGAGTGCTCCTGGCGGTGGGCGTGCTCGGCGAATGGGTGTTCAAGAAGCCCGCGATGGGGGGTGGGGACATCAAGATGATGGCCATGGTCGGCGCCTTTCTCGGGCCGGCCGGGGCGACGCTCACGATATTCCTCGGGGCCCTCGCCGGGACGATCGTCTTCGCTCCCCTCAGCCTGAAGACGAAGAAGGAAGTGCCGTTCGGAGTGTTTCTCGGGTTGGGGGCGGCCATCGCCTTCCTGTTCGGCGAGGCCCTGGTGGATTGGTACAGCAACACCGTGTTCGGGACCGTCTGACGGACTCGTTCCGGCCGTCCTACGAGGCGCTGCCTCGGGGCGGGCCTTCGTCCGCACCGTCGCCGGCAGGCTCCTCCGGATTCCGGGTGATGCGCGCCCGGGTCACGTGTGTATCGCTCGAGCTGATGACCTCGATCCTGAGTCCTTCCGCTTCGACGGATTCCTGCGGATCGGGTACCCTGCCGAACTCCTGTACCAGGTAGCCGTTCAGCGAACGGTGTTCCAGAACCGGAAGCGTACAGTTGAAGAAGTGGTTGATTTCGCGCAGGTCTACGCCTCCCTCGACGACGATCGTGTCCTTGCCGACCCGTTGGAAGGACTCCGTCGGGACGTCCATTTCGTCGTCGATCTCCCCCACCAGTTCCTCGAGGATGTCCTCGAGCGTGATCAGGCCGTCCGTTCCCCCGTGTTCATCCACCACGATCCCGGCGTGGATGCGCCGGGCCTGGAACTCGGCGAGCAGCTGGCTGAGCACCACGGTCGCGGGGACGAACATGGCCTCGCGCGCCAGGCGGCCGAGTCGCACGTCCCGCTGCCCGGATAGAAGGGCCTGGTAGGCGTCCCGCACGTACAGGATGCCGGTGATCTCATCCAGCGAGTCTCCGTACACGGGTATTCGGCTGAACGGAACGGTCTGCAACTCGGATGCGATGTCCGAGAGGGCGTGGTCGGCGGACCACGCGAAGATCCTGACTCTCGGCGTCATGACCTCCCACGCCTGCGTCGTGTCGAGGGTGAAAGCCTGCTGAATGATCCGACGCTCGTGCGGGTCGATCTCGCCGACTTCGTGTCCGATTTCCGTGAGCGAGCGTATCTCGGCCTCTGTGACTGTCGGGATCACTCGTCCGCTGTCGGGGAGCACGGTCCGGGTGAGCTTCTCGAGGGGCACGACCAGCACGGCCAGGGCTTTCGAGAGGCCGAGGAAGACCGGGGCGATCGCGAGCGAGATCCTCTCGGCGTTGGCCGCCGCGAAGCTCTTGGGCACGATCTCGCCGAAGAACAGGACGAGGAGTGTCATCCCGCCGGTCGCGATGCCGACGCCCGCCGATCCAAAGGCCTGGATCGCGGCGTAGGTCGCGACGGACGCGGCCCCGATGTTCGCGACGTTGTTCCCGATCAGGAGGGTAATCAGCAGGCGATCGGGGCTCGACTTGAGCCGCACCAGGGCCCTGGAGCCGCGTCTTCCCTCCTCGGCCAGCGCTTCGGCGCGCGTGTCGGGCACCGAGAAGAAGGCGATCTCCCCGCCGGAGAAGAACCCGGACAGGACTAGGAGTATCGCGAGGACCGCGATCAGCAGGGTCACGTCCTGACGGAACTGATGAGGTCAGCCACGAGGTCGTCCGCCGTGCGACCCGCGGCTTCGGCCTCGAATCCCGGTACGATCCGATGTCGCAGGACGTCCGGGGCTATCGCCCTCACGTCGTCGAGGTTCGGAACGGGTCGCCCCTGGAGCGCGGCCCTCGCCTTGCAACCCAGCACCAGGTACTGGGAGGCCCGGGGGCCGGCTCCCCAGGACACCATTTCGCGAATGAAGGCAGGAGCGCCCGGGTCGTCGGGGCGAGTGCTGCGAGCGAGGCGCACCGCGTAGTCCACGACCGAAGGCGGGGCCGGGACCCGGCGCACCAGGGCCTGGAATTTGCGCCGGCGTTCGCCGTCGATCACCGGTTCGATCGATCGCGAGTCGGCGGAAGTCGTGACGGTCGCTATCTCCCGCTCTTCTTCGAACGACGGATACGTGATCCGTAGTTCCAGCATGAACCGGTCGAGCTGTGCCTCGGGCAGCGGATACGTTCCCTCGTGCTCGATGGGGTTCTGGGTGGCCAGCACGAAGAACGGTGGCTCCAGCACGAGTGTCTCGTTCCCGACGGTGACCGAGAGCTCCTGCATCGCCTGCAGAAGCGCGGCCTGGGTCTTCGGGGGTGTGCGGTTGATCTCGTCCGCCAGGATGACGTTCGCGAACACCGGGCCCGGTACGAACTGGAAGACGCGGCGTCCGGTCTCGGCGTCCTCTTCCAGGACCTCCGTCCCGGTGATGTCGGACGGCATGAGGTCGGGTGTGAACTGGATCCGGCTGAATCGGAGCCGCAGCGTCTCCGCCAGCGTCGAGATCAGGGTCGTCTTCGCGAGGCCGGGGACGCCGACGACGAGCGCGTGTCCTCCGGCCAGGAGGGCCATGAGGAGCTTCTCGACGATTTCCTTCTGCCCCACGATGCGTCGGGCTACCTGCTCTTCCAGTGCCCGCCGCGCCTTCGAGAGCTCCTGCAACAACTCGACGTCGCTTCCACTCGCCACGATCCCCGTCCCCCCGCTGCCAGTCATCTCAGTTCGCCTCCGTGAGCCGGGCCTCGACCATCGTCCGTGCCGTCAGCCCGACGGAGGCTAGATAATACCGGGTCCGGGCGTCAAGCGCGCGCTGTTGCGGATATTTTCACAAGCGGGTATAGTCGCGGCGGCCGTAACCGGGAGGCGAGTTGGTGCCGTGGCGTTGAACGATGGAAACCACCCGGGTGCGGGTCTGAAGGACGTCGGACGGTTCGGCGGCTACGGACTCACGCTCGGCATCGCGACCGCGCTGTTCGCCTGGATCGGGTCGATCCTGGACGAGCGGTTCCATACGGAGCCGCTTTTTGTCTTACTCGGTACTTTCACCGGCTTCGGGGCGGGCTTCTACAGCATGTACCGGCACCTGGTGTTGGATCGGAGCGACGAGCTTCGAAGTGGCACGGAGCGCGACCCGGACGGACCCAAGACGTGAGACGTGCCGGGTACCTGTGGGTGACGCTGGCACTGTCCGCCGCCGGGGTCGCGGCTGCGATCGCGGGGGGGCACCCGGCTGCCCTCGTGGCGATCGGTGTGGGAACGGCCTGGAGTGTACAGGCGGGTTCGTTCTGGCTCCTGGCCGCGTGCCTGGAGAGCAGCGAGACGATCACGCGCGTTTGGGTTGCCGGCATGGCGAGCCGATTCGGGACCGGGGTCCTGGTCTGGGGATTGGCCACGCTGGCGGGGGCGCCTGTCAGGGCGATGATGATCGCGTATGGAATGGCGCTGGTCGTCTTCCTCCTCCTGGAGGCGGGCTGGCTGGCTGTGACGACGGCGGACCGAAAGGTTCGCGAGAAATAGAGCAGGGTTCTTCAGCAATCTGCTAGATCGGGAACACGGATGATCGCAGGACTGGCAATCACGCTGATCGGTCTGGCACTGGTCGGTCCCCAGGAGCACGCGGCTACGGACGCCGAGCAGGCGCCGCCGGCCGTCGAGCATGCCGAGGAGTGGGGCACCGAGACGATGGTGCACCACATCGTGGATTCAGACAAGCTGGAGTTCGGCCCGGTCGAGATCAGCCTGGAGCCCCTCAGTATTCCCCCGGTTCGCGTCGGTCGGTTCGAGGTCGACTTGTCACCCACGAAACACGTCATCTTCCTGATGCTGGCGAGTCTGCTGACGATCCTGACCGTCGGGCTGGCGGCGCGAAGGGCTGGCCGGACAGACGCCGGCCGGGACGCGCCTCGCGGGATCCTCAACTTCTTCGAGGCGTTCTACGTATACCTTCGAGACGATATCGCCCTGGCCAACATCGGTCACGGGGGAGAGAAGTTCGTGCCCTACGTGGTGACGCTGTTCTTCTTCATCCTGTACGGGAACCTCCTGGGCCTCATCCCGTTCGGCGCCTCGGCTACCGGGAACATTTCGGTTACTGCCGCCCTGGCCATCATTTCGTTCATCGTGGTCGAGGTCGCGGGGTACAAGGCCCTGGGCCCGAAGGGTTACCTGGGGACGATCTTCTACATTCCGAAGGG
>JAUVPT010000045.1 GCA_030598525.1 Gemmatimonadota bacterium | reverse complement strand
GAGCGCTCGCCGTCCGACCTCGGTACTGCGGCCCGGACGAGGTACCGATCCGTGTTCTCTCCCATGCACATGTGGGGCGTGGGCTGGTCTGAGCGAATGAGCGCAAGGCGCGGAGTGGGCTTCTCCGACGCGTGGAGCGACCGTCGTCTCGTGGAGTTCGTGCTGGCGATTCCACAGCGCGTGCTGAATACGGTGGGAGACGAGAAGAGACTCGTTCGGCGCTCCGTGGCGCCCCTGCTTCCCCCCGAGATTCGTCACGACCTCAAGAAGACGGACCCGTACCCTCTGTACAGCCGGGCACTGCGAGCCCGCGCCGCCCCGACGATCGAGCAGCTTCTCAGTGCCTCGCGGTCGGCAGGCCGGGATTGGCTCGATTCCAGAGTTCTCTCGGATCACTATCAGGCGATCGTGGAGGGGGCTTCCGAGCACCACTGCCTCTGGTGGGCGATCAGCACGGAGGCCTGGTTGCGGGCGTTCCACGAGCCGGCCAACGGCACCGAAGGCCATGTCTAAGGTCAGCGGCACGATCGATGCGATTCAGGATCGTGCGATCTTTCGGTCCAGTTGAATCACGAACACTGCAGAGGACTCAGTTGAGCAGACTTGCGGAGGACACCCGACTTCGTCTCGCCGACCAGAACGTGTGGTCAGGACTCGGGGAGGAGGTCGTGATTCTCGACCTGGCCTCCAGCTCCTATCTCGGACTGGACGACGTCGGGGCCGCCGTGTGGGGCGCATTGGCCGAGCCATGCACCGTGGGCGAGCTGGAAGCCCGTCTTGCTGCCGTTTATGAGGTCGATCCCGCGGAATTGAGCCGAGATTTGAGGTCGTTTCTGACCGATCTCGTGGACCGCGGACTCGTCGTGCTCGATGAGGAAGACTCTCAAGCGCTACCGTGACCGTACGCCTGAGGAGAGGCGTGCGGTCACGCGTGCAGGCCTGCTGATTGCCGCACTTCAGATGGCACTCGCGGTGCTGCCGTTCCGGCGCGTGATGGGAGGCGTTTACCGTGTGGCCAGGCCGCGTTCGCCTCGTGGGCCCGGCCCCGGCGAGCCCTCGCAATTCGACAGGGATCTGGCGGTATGGGCCGTCGAGGCTTCGGGACGGAGGATGCTATCCCGAAACCCATGTCTCCCGAAAGCGCTTGCCGTGTTGATTCTGTTCCGACGCGGCGGCGAGCCTGCCGAGTTGCGCCTGGGCGTTGCCCGCGAAAACGACGGCCCTGTCCAGGCTCACGCCTGGGTCGAGAGCGGAGGCCAGGTAGTGATCGGCGGAGATGTGCCGATTGAGACCTACACGCGACTACCTGGCCTTGACCAGAAGTTTCCGGGACTGAGGAAGAAATTTCGGTGAAGACTAGACGATCCGCCTCCCTCTCGCACCGGATCGCTGTGTCCATGCGACTGCGCCGCCCCCTCGGATTGGTGTGGCAGAGCGCGCCGGGTTGGACCGTGCTCAGCGTCTTGCTGGTCCTCGTGCAGGCCGTGCTCCCGCTCGCGGCTCTGTATGTGATGAAGCTGATCGTAGACGCCATTGCCACCGGGCTGACCGGGGCCACTGCTCCCTCGTTCGGTTCCGTGCTCTGGTTGGTCGGTCTCGCCGTACTTATCGGCCTCGTCGGGGCCGCGGCGCGCTCGCTGGCGAGCCTTGCGACAGAGGCCCAGAGCCAGGCCGTGACGGACCACATGTTCGGAGTTCTGCATCGAAAGTCGATCGATGTGGACCTCGCGTACTACGAGGACCCGCGTTACCACGACACGCTTCACCGGGCCCAGCTCGAAGCGCCGTACCGTCCCCAGAAGATCCTCGGGTCCCTGACCCAGGTGGTGCAGGGCGGAGCGACTCTCGGAGGCCTCATCATCCTCCTGGCGACCGCACACTGGATTCTCCCGGTGCTGCTGCTGGTCGTCGTGGTCCCGGCTTACGGAGTACGCGTCAGGCACTCGGACCGGAAGTTCGACTGGCAACGCCGCCGGGCGGAGACGCAGCGCCGGACCCTGTATCTGGATCGGTTGCTGGTGCACGAGGATCATGCGAAGGAAATACGGATCTTTGGCCTCGGGCCCGAGCTGATTCGGCGTTTCGGGGAGCTTCGCGACAAGCTGCGCTTCGAGAGCCTGAAGCTGGAGGGTGTGCGAACAAGGGGCGATGTCCTTTCCCAGGTGCCGGCGGCTGCCGCCGCTTTTGCCTCGTACGCCCTGATCGTCCACCGGACCCTGTCGGGAGCCCTGACCGTCGGAGATCTCGTGATGTACCTGGGTGCGGTGCAGCGAGGACTGAGCCAGGTTCAGACGGTCTTCGGGGGCCTGGGGAGCCTGTACGAGAACAACCTCTTCCTCTCGACCCTCGACGACTTCCTGACGCTCGATGAAACGCTCGAGGAGCCTGGCTCACCGCGCCCGCTGCCGAAAACAGTAGACCACGGGTTCGCGCTGGATGGAGTCCGATTCCGATATCCTACCCGCGACCGCGACTTGCTTACCGGGGTGGATCTGCGCGTCGGGCCGGGTGAGATGGTCGCCCTGATCGGCGCCAACGGTTCCGGAAAAACGACGATCGCCAAGCTGTTGTGCCGGCTGTACGATCCGACGGAAGGTCGTGTGCTGCTCGACGGAAACGACGTCCGGGGGTTCAGCAAGGGTGAGTATCGGTCCGAAGTTGCGGCCATCTTTCAGGACTTCGTTCGATACCAGGTGTCCGCGCGCGACAACATCGCCTTCGGGGACGTGATGTCGGATCCCTCCTCGGAACGGGTCGAAGACGCAGCGCGGCGGTCCAGCGCGCATGCCGTGATCGAGCGGCTCCCACACGGGTACGATACCACCCTCGGCAACTGGTTCGAGGACGGAGTGGAACTCAGCACAGGTGAATGGCAGAAGGTCGCTCTCGCTCGCGCTTTCGCCAGCCCCGCGCGCCTTCTTATCCTCGACGAGCCGACCAGCGCTCTCGACGCCGAGTCGGAAATCGAGGTTTTTGAGAAGGTGCGTCAGATCGCGCGGGATCGCGCCGTACTCGCAATCAGCCACCGGTTCTCGACCGTTCGCATGGCCGACAGGATCTACGTGCTGGACGCCGGCCGAATCCTGGAATCCGGAACGCATGAAGAGTTGATGACACTTGGCGGTCGATATGCGCGGCTGTTTCGACTGCAGGCGTCCGCTTTCGTGGATGGATCGGAATCTGACGCCGAATCGCCCGCTGGTGACCTGAGATGACCTCAACAGCCGGAAAAGCTGGCTCGGGGCCGACGGACCGTGGCCTCGAGGTCGAGCTGTTCCAGTTGGCCGCGCGCACCGATCTGAGCGAGGCTGCCGAGCGGCGTCTTGGTGACCTGCTCGCCGGGCCCATCGATTGGGACTACGTCCTTGCGGCCGGCGGTCTTCATGGGATCCTCCCCCTGCTGCACATCCACCTGGGCCAGCGCGAGACAGTACCTGCCCCGATCCGGCAGGCTCTCCGGGAGCGCGGTGAACGGGTGGCTCGTTCCAACCTGTACCTGTCCTCGCAGTTGGTCGAAATCGCTGACGCTCTGAGCCAGGCCGGAGTCTCCGCCCTGGCGCTCAAGGGTCCGGCTGTCGCCGCGACCCTGTATGGGGACCTGTTTCTGCGCGAATTCGGGGACCTCGACATCCTCGTGAAGTCGGAGGATGTCGTGCAGGCGACGGACGTGGTTGAGTCCCAGGGGTTCGCGCCATGGCTAAGCGTATCCGGAGCCCAGGAGGAGGTGCTGCCGCACGTCGAGTACTCCCGGACCTTCACGCGGCCGGCCGACGGCCTCGACCTCGATCTCCACTGGGACCTGGCGCGGAGCTTCTTCAGAGGGCGAATCGAAGCCGAGTCTCTCTGGGGCGACACGAGCTCCTTCGACCTTCATGGGCACGAGCTTCAGTGTCTGCGTCCTGATCTTCAGCTGCTGGCGCTGTGCGTTCACGGAGCCAAGCACGGACCCTTCCCATGGCCCAGACTGAAATGGATCTGTGACGTGGCTGAGTTCGTACGCCAGTCAGGAGCATTCGACTGGGAAGCTGCTGTACTGTGCGCCCGGGAGTTGGGCTGCCGTCGCACGCTGCTCTTCGGCCTCGCGGTCTCGCGCCCGCTGCTCGACGGCGAGATGCCCCCCTCCATCCAGCAGGAGCTCGCGGGCGAGCCACAGGTCAGGAGTCTTGCAGACCGAATTTGGATGTGGCTGGCCTCCGACACAGATATTTCCCTCAGCTTCAGCGAGCGCGTCGCCATCGACCTGACCTTGATTGACGGCGGCGGCGGGCGGCTGTCCTACGCAGCTCGGCGGATACTGACTCCCACGAAGAAAGACTGGGAAGCCAGGACTCTGCCTCGGTATCTGGCGTTCCTGTATGTGCCCCTGCGCATCGCGCGACTGGCCGGACAGTACGGGCCGAGGCCGTGGAGACTGCGTCATTTTCTGCGGACGGACGATTCGCGATCAGCGAGCGGCGGGGATTCCTGACGGGTCAGCCGGCCGCCTCCGTCAACCCATAGCGGCAAGACTCTTTCTCGGACTACTATCGACTCATGCAGCCTGTCACCGACGGAACCACGATCCGGGCCGATAAGCGACGGTCACGCCGAGACATGTCGCGTCCGCTTTCCCTGCGGGTGCGCCTGATCGGGGGATTGTTGATCCTGCTGTTCCTGGCGTTGTTCTCGCTGGCGGTCGTGGTGTTCGTATGGCAGAGTCTGAATCTCGGTCCGAACTACCTGTATCCGGTCCTGGTGATCGCGATCGCGCTGGACCTGGTGCTGCTGGGACTCGTAGCCAACTACCGGCTGCGGGTGTTGGTCCTCCGGCCGGTTGAGGACATGGTAGAGGGAGCCGAGCGTATCGCATCGGGACTCGAGCAGGACCGGCTTCCGAGCTCGGATACCGCGGAGATCGAGCGATTGTCGCAGGCTGTGAATCGGATGGCGGGCCGACTCATTCACAACAAGGAACGCCTGGCGGAGAACGTCCGGTCACTGGACGAGACCAACCGGGAGTTGTCGGCGGCGCGCGGCAGCCTCGCCCGGGCCGACAAAATGGCTTCCATCGGGCGCCTGGCTTCCGGGATTGCGCACGAGATCGGCAATCCGCTGGGGGCGATACTCGGCTACGTGGAACTGGGCCGCCGAAGCGGTGAGGGAGAGGCCGAATGGCTCAACGGAATCTCCCACGAAGCGGGGCGGATCGACGCGATCGTGCGAGGTCTGCTGGACTACGGCCGGCCGAAAGCCGCCGCGACACGGGAAGTGGACGTCAACCAGGTGATCGAGCAGGCAGTGGAGTTGATGCGAACGCAGGGCCGCCTGAAGGACGTGGAGGTGCTCATGGACCTTTCGTCCGGTGACGCGCTGGTCAAGGCCGATCCGTTTCAGCTGGAGCAGGTGCTCGTCAACCTCCTGCTCAACTCGATCGACGCGATCGAGGAGACCGGCCAGCCGAGGTGGATCAAGATCCGTTCGAAGAGCACGGCGATCACGGCCCGCGACCGATGGGGGAGTATTCTCAGTCGGCGGGACGACCCGCAGGGGATCGATTACTCCCACCTCAGGCGGCTCGATCAATCGCGCGATCCGGGACCAGCCCGACAGCTTGCGGAAGGCGACTCGGCGGTAGAGGTCATGCTGATGGACAGCGGGCCGGGCATCCCGGCGGACGACGTGCGGCGCGTATTCGATCCATTCTTCACGACCAAGGCGCCAGGCCTGGGGACGGGACTGGGTCTTGCGGTGTCGGCGCGCCTCATCGAGATCATGGGGGGGACAATCGAAGCGGTCCCGGCCGGCGATGACGGAGCGACCTTCAGAATCCTCTTACCGGTGGCGCTGGAGCGGGCGGAATGAAGATTCTCGTAGTAGACGACGATGCCGGACTTCGGCGAACGGCTTCCCTGATCCTCGAGGGCGAGGGCTACGACCTATCGACGGCCTCCGACGGGGAGGAAGCCCTCGTCCGGGCCGCCGAGTGGTTGCCGGACCTTATCCTGACGGACGTCCGGATGCCGGGCGTCGACGGGCTCGAGTTCCTCGAGCGATATCGGGAGGCGGGCGGCACAGGTCGCACGATCGTGATGACCGCCTACGGAAGCCAGGATCTCGCCGTCGAGGCGATTCGGAAGGGGGCGTACGACTATATCGACAAACCCTTCTCACCGGAGGCGCTTCTGCTGCGAGTCCGGATCGCCGAGGAGCACGGCTCGAAGGACACGGAGATCCGGAGGCTGCGGAAGGAAATCCGGGTCGAGAAACGGCGAGGCAACATCGTCGTGGCGAGCGCGGGAATGAAGGCTGCCGTGGAATTGGCGGAGCGGGTCGCACAGCATCCGACCACCGTCCTGATCACGGGTGAGAGTGGAACGGGGAAAGAACTGGTGGCGCGGCTCGTACACCAGGCGTCGGCTCGTGCCGATGGTCCGTTCGTCCCGGTCAACTGTGGCGCCATTCCCGAGAATCTGCTGGAGTCCGAGCTCTTCGGTCATGTGAAGGGTTCGTTCACGGGCGCTTCGCGCGACCGGGCTGGACTGTTTGAGGAGGCACAGGGCGGGACGCTGCTCCTGGACGAGATCGGCGAGTTGCCGCAGGCTCTGCAGGTCAAGCTCCTCCGGGCGTTGCAGGAGGGAGAGATCCGGCGGGTCGGGGAGTCGAAGGCGAGGCAGCTCGATGTCCGTATCGTCGCGGCCACCGCGCGAGATCTCGAAGCCGACGTTCAGGAGGGGGAGTTCCGCTCCGACCTCTACTATCGCATCAACGTCGTCCGCGTCCACCTGCCGCCTCTTCGGCACCGGGTTGATGACGTGCCCGTCCTGCTGCAGCATTTCCTGGGTCTCTATAACGAGTCGTTGGGACTTGCGATCGAGGGATTCGAGCCCGAAGCCATCAAGGCGTTGTCCGGCTACTCGTGGCCCGGCAATATTCGTGAGTTGGAGAACGTGGTGGAGCGGGCGATGGTGCTGGCGGACGGGGACCGAATCGGCGTGGACGACCTTCCGGAAGGCATTCGGGATCCCAAGAGGTCGGTCAAGGCAGCCGGAGGCAACCTTTCGAGCGACGAGCTTTCGGTGAAGAAGCGTACGTGGGAGTTGGAGAAACACCTGATCGGAAGGGCGCTCGAGGTCACGGGGGGCAACCGCACCAAGGCCGCTGATCTTCTGGACCTGAGTTACAGGGCGCTGCTTTACAAGATCCGCGACTACGGTCTGGAGTAGGGTCAGCCGAGCGAGGCCGCACCTCGATCCGCCGGGAAGTGTGGTACGGGCGCAATACCCCGGGCCATCGGTCCAGGGTGGCAGACATCATAACTAATTACAGGAAACGACTTTGACTCGATTTGTCCGGAATGGCACGACAGATGCTCGAACCCGGGTATATGACCTCTTCACGGAGAACGAGCACGCCATGAGCACGGACGATCGAGTGAAAGAGATGGGCGGTATCGCGGCGCTACGTCTGCGGCACGGAGGTGCGGCGAGGCGTCGCTTCGTCCGATTGGACGGGCCGAGAGAACCGCGCCTGGGACCGGAGACCCCAGTAGACAGGGATGTCGGCCGGCTCGAGGAGTTCCTGCTCAGGATGGCGAACTTCGTCGTCACCCTGGTGGCGTTGATCATCCTCCTGCCCGTCATCATCGTCGTCGCCGTGGCCGTGCGCCTGGACAGTCCGGGACCGGTCATCTATCGCCAGCTCCGCGTCGGGCTGGACCGGAGAGGACGGATGGACAGGCGGGACAGCACGGGCCGCCGGGTCAACGATCTCGGCGGCCGTCCGTTCATGATCTACACGTTCCGGACGCTGCTTGTGGACGCGGAGCTCGACTCCGGTCCGGTGTGGGCACGCACGGACGACGAGCGTGCAACACGAGTCGGCCGCGTTCTCCGTAAGACGCGAATGGACGAGATCCCGCAGTTCTGGAACGTGCTCAAGGGCGACATGGCTGTGGTCGGTCCCCGGCCCGAGCGCCCCAATTTCGTGCTGGAGCTGCAGAAGGAGATCGACGGATATCGGCTGCGCAATCGGGTCAAGCCCGGGATCACCGGGTGGGCCCAGGTCAACCGCGGTATGGATCACACGGTCGAGGACGTTCGCGAGAAAGTCGATTTCGACATCGAATACGTCCGCCGGCGCTCGCTGTGGTTCGACTTGATGATCATGCTGAAGACGCTGCCGGTCATGTTCGAGCAAGAGAAGTCGCTCGAGACGGAAGACAAGGAAGATTGACGGACCACGAGGGCGACGGGCGAGCCACGCCCGCGCCTCTTAACGAGAAGCCAGGAGCCACACGGACAATGGCAAACGGCCCCCTTACGTCGCCTCCGGACACGGTCAACGTGATGCTGGTGAGCGCGCACGATTGGTTCGCCTCGGCGTTGCAGGCGGTACTCGAGCCCGAGGGCTTCGTTTTCGCTCGCATGCGGTCAGCTCGCGTCGCCCTCCGGGACGCGCCCCAGGTGAGTCCCGACATGGTGATCATCGACGAGGGGCTACCGGACATGGATGCGCCCACGCTGGCGTCATCGCTGGGCCGGGGAGGCCTGAAATCGAGCATACCGATCCTGGTCTACTCTCCCAACTTCTGGCATGAAAACGAGCAAGCCGCGGCCATGCGAGCGGGCGCATGGGACATCATCAAAGAACCTGTCCGCTCCAACCTGGTGGTGGCGAAGCTGCGGAGACTCCTGGAGATCAAGCGGCTCATCGAGGCGACCGAGGAGGGCTCACTCTCGGACGCGGCCACCGGCCTGTTCAACCTGGCGGGCATGCTGCGTATGCTTCGGGTCATGGGCAGTGCCGCTCGTCGGCACGGAGCGCCCCTGACCTGCGTCGTCCTCGGGCCGACCGAGGCGCCGGGAGTTGACTCAGTGGATGCGCTTCGTGAGCGAGCGGCCCGGCTTTGGGGGGAAGGGATCCGTGAATCGGATGTCTGCGGCTGGGTCGATGCCTCGGAACTTGGAATCGTCGCGTTCGGAACGGACGCCGCGGGCGTAACGACGTTGGTAAGACGGTTGACGGAACGAACGGCAAGCGATCCGAACGCAGGCGGGCTGGCGCCCATAAGTGCCGGTATCGTCGAGCTGACGGACCGCTTCGTTGAGGACACCGGCGCTGAGGCGCCACAGGTCGCGCCAATGGCCACTCGAATTGCGGGTCTCTCGGGAATCGCGGTGGCGCGTACCGCGCTGCGCGAGGCCCGTGAGGCGGGCGGCGGCATTCGGATCGCGGAGCTGACCTGACTCGTGAGTCTCTCTTGACAGGTTCCCATTCTGCGGATCATCGGGATGTCTCTATCCTGTTCGCGTCCGATCCAGCGGCAGTGTTGCCGCCTGCCAGGGCAGCGGACCTTCTGACATCCGTCCGGGCTGCCCTGTTGGGTGGGCGCGCGACCCTTCCGTACTACCGATCGGCCTCGCTCCGGACGATGGAGAAGAGTCCGGGTGATCCGGTTACCGAGGCCGACCACGCGGCCAATCGAGCGGTACTCTCTGTTCTCGGACGGGAGTGTCCGCGGGATCCCATCCTGAGCGAGGAGTCAGAGCCGCCCGACTCCGCCTCGATCCTGGATCGCCTGTGGGTCGTGGACCCGCTCGACGGGACGCGCGAGTTCATTGACGGAATCGACGAGTTCGCTGTCATGGTTGGCCTCGCGGAGAAAGGCCTGGCAAGTCTCGGTGCCTTCTACGTGCCCGGAAGCGGGCGCCTGTACCTGGGCGTGGCCGAGGGAGGAGCCTGGATCGCGGAATGTGAGGTCAACGCAGAGCCTGGATCTCCGGTCCGGGTAGGCGAATTCCGCCCACTCCGCGTCGGGGAGCCCGAGGATGACAGGGTACGGCTCGTCCGCTCCCGGTCACACCCGGACGACCGCCTGCAGGCGATCGAGTCCGCGCTTCCGTCCGTGGAGGTAATTCCCTCGGGCTCGGTTGGCGTCAAGTGCGCCCACATAGCGGAGCAAGTCGCGGACCTGTACGTACACCCGGTTCCGTATCTGAAGGAGTGGGATACCTGCGCTCCCGAGGCTGTTCTTCGGGGCGCCGGGGGCCGGGTGACTG
>JAUVPT010000330.1 GCA_030598525.1 Gemmatimonadota bacterium | reverse complement strand
GTGGACCCTGTCGTCGCTGAAGCTCTGATCGACGTGGACATGCAGACGCCGGATCCGCTGAACCTGTTTCGTATCACGTGGCGCAACGACCGCGGATCGGGCGGATTCGGCGAAGTGAACGCACTCGAACTCCCGTCGGAGCTGACGGGAGTTCGGGCGCGCATCATCGGCTTGGTCGGGGAACGGTTCCCGACGGGGGCGCATAAGGTGGGCGCTGCCTTCGGTTGCCTCGTGCCCCGCCTCGTCACCGGCGAGTTCGATCCGACGGCTCACCGGGCCGTGTGGCCATCCACCGGCAACTACTGCCGGGGAGGCGTGTTCGACAGCACGCTCCTCGGTTGCTCGTCCATCGCGATCCTGCCCGAGGAAATGAGCCGTGAGCGCTTCGAATGGCTGGAGCGGATGGGGGCGGAGATCATCGCGACGCCCGGGTGTGAGAGCAACGTCAAGGAGATCTTCGACGCATGCTGGGAGATACGCCGCGTACGTCCGGAAGCCGTGGTGTTCAACCAATTCGACGAGTTCGGGAACTACCTGTGGCACTACGGCGTGACGGGCCCGGCCGTACAGTCAGCGTATGAGCGGCTGGCTGGACCTTCGGACCGGCTGGCGGCGTGGGTGAGCGCAACCGGGTCGGCGGGCACACTCAGCGCCGGGGACTATCTGAAGCAGAAGAACCCGGGCTGCCGGATCACGGCCGCCGAGGCGCTCCAGTGCCCCACGCTTCTGCATACGGGCTTCGGAGGCCACCGGATCGAGGGCATCGGAGACAAGCACGTTCCGTGGATCCACAACGTGCGCAACACCGACATGGTGACGGCGGTCGATGACGAATCCACGATGCGGTTGCTCCGGTTGTTCAACGAACCGGCGGGCCGTGACGCCCTGCTCGCGCGCGGAGTTCAGGAGAGGGACGTGCACGAGTTGCCGCTCCTGGGCGTCTCCTCGATCGGCAACCTCATCGCCGCGATCAAGACGGCTCGCTGGTTCGACCTCGACGAAGACGACATCCTGTTCACGTCCTTCACGGATTCGGTAAGCCTCTATCACACCCGCCTGGTGGAGCTCCGTGCCGAGCATGGCGACTACGATCGGGTGTCCGCTGAAGTGGACTTCGAGCGTCGCCTCCTCGGTGTGACCACGGATCACATGCGGGAACTTACGTATCCCGACCGGAAGGCGATCCACAACCTCAAGTACTTCACGTGGGTAGAGCAGCAGGGCCGGAGCGTGGAGGAGTTGGACGCTCTGTGGAGCCCAGCGTTCTGGACGGACCAGCAGTCCCGTATTCCCGAGTGGGACAAGGCTATCGATCGGTTCAATGCGGACAGCGGGGCCCTGGATGTACTTCGGACTCGGACCCGGGCCGGCTGATAGACATGACGACATAGGGAGGTGGTGGCATGACGGGGATGAGCGAGCGAGGAAGGGCGGCCCTGGACGCCGCGGCAGGACATGAGGCGGACATCGTCAACTTTCTGCGCGAGATGATCGCGATTCCGGCGGAGAGCCTGAACGAGGGCGACCGGTGCCGGCGCGTGCTGGCGGAGTACGAGCGCCTGGGCTTCGATGAGGCCCGATTCGATCGCCTTGGAAACGTGGTTGCGCGCATCGGCCAGGGTCCGCTCACGATCCTGATGGATGGCCATATCGACTGTGTAGGCGTCGGGGACCCGGACGCGTGGGACCACGACCCGTTCGAGGGCAAACTGGAAGACGGACAGGTGTGGGGACGGGGAGCGGTGGACGAGCTGCCGGCAGTCGCCTGCATGGCCTACGGCATGAGCATCGCACGGGCGAGGGGGTTTCCCGAGGACGTGACGGTCTACCTCACGGCTTCGGTGATGGAGGAAGACTGTGACGGCTATTGCCTTCTCCACCTCATCGAAAACGAGGGGATCCGGCCCGACCTGGTGGTGATCGGCGAGCCGACGAACCTGGGCATATACCGGGGCCAGCGCGGAAGGGTCGAGGCGGTGATCTCTGCACGCGGCGTGTCCTCGCATGCCGCACATCCGGAGGAAGGCGTCAATGCGCTGTACAAGCTGGCGCCGATTCTGAGGGATATCGAGACGCTGAACGAGCGCCTTCCCGCGGACCCGTTCCTCGGCAAGGGCACCGTGGTGGCATCCTACCTGGAGTGTGATTCCGCCTCGCTGAACGCGGTTCCGGCTGCCGCTCGCCTGTTCGTGGATCGCCGACTGACCGCGGGAGAGACTCCGGAGGCTGCGCTGGCAGAGCTGCGGGCGCTGCCCAGCATGGGAGACGCTACGGTTGAGCTGCTCGAGTACCACGAGACGAGCTGGACCGGTGAGCAGGCCCGGCAGGAGAAGATTTTCCCGGCCTGGATTCTGGCCGAGCAGCATCCTCTCGTGAAGGGTATGTCGGACACCGTGGCCGAGGTTACCGGAAGCGCCCCCCGAATCTACCGCTGGGGCTTCTCGACCAACGGCGTCGCGACCATGGGGAGGCACGGGATCCCGTCCGCCGGGTTCGCCCCGGGGTTGGAAGAGCTCGCGCACACGACCGACGAATGGGTCGCCGTACGCGATCTGGTGACCGCCACGGCCGCGTACAGCCTGATGCCCGAAGTGCTGGCAACGCTGGCCCACGAGCTGAAGGGAGCCTGAATACCGTGTACGACCAGATCGAAGCGACTGGGCTG
>JAUVPT010000108.1 GCA_030598525.1 Gemmatimonadota bacterium | reverse complement strand
TTCGGCGCGGAGCGGTTTTCGTTCAGCCCCCGCCAGGCCGACCTGATGATCGTGGCCGGGCGGGTGAGCTATAAGATGGCTCCGATCCTCAGACGGATATGGGACCAGATGCCTCAGCCCAAGTGGTGCATCTCGATGGGAGCCTGTGCCAGTTCGGGCGGGATGTTCGACAACTACACGATCGTACAGGGAATCGACCAGATCATTCCGGTCGATGTCTACATTCCCGGTTGTCCGCCGCGGCCGGAGAGCCTTCTGTACGGTCTCATGATGATCCAGGAGAAGATCAAGGGAGAGTCCCTGATGAACCCGGTGCACCGGGAAGAGAGTCCGGACTCCGCGGGCCAGCCCAATCTGCCGCCTGAGGCTATCGAACTCGTGGCGCAGCCGTTCGGAAACTCGACGCGGCAGAATCGAATCAGCGGTGTCGAGGGCTCTTCGGCCATCTCCCGTCCCAGAGATCGCCGCGAGCGCCTCCTGGAGCACCAGGACTGAGCCATGCCTTCGACCCTTACGCCATCCATACCCGACCTGGTGATCGGCACGGAGCCGCTGACCGACGTGGAGTCAAGTGCATCGGTCCAGGCTCTGCGGAGCCGTTTCGGAGAAGCAGTCCGCGCGGTCCGGGTTGATCCGGTCGGCACTCCGGTAGTCACGATCGAGCCGGCTCGAGTCCACGACGCCCTCAGCTTCCTGAAGACGGACGCGGCCCAGAGCTACGACCTGCTGCTCGATGTAATGGGGACTGATCCCGGGGGTGACCTCGTAATCCAGGTGTGGTACCAGCTGTGGTCCATGGAACATGGTCACATGCTGCGCCTTGTGGTGCTCCTGCAGCGTTCGGAACTGTCCGTCCAGAGTGCCGTGGACCTGTATGCAGCGGCGGACTGGCTCGAGCGTGAAGTCTATGACATGTACGGCGTGCACTTCGAGGGCCACCCCGATCTCCGGCGAATCCTGATGCCGGAGAACTACGACGAGGGCTTTCCGCTCCGGAAGGACTTCCCGCTTCGCGGTCGCTTCACCCGCTCCGAGCAGGTGAGGCGCGCCCTTAATCGTTCGATGGAGGATGTGTACGCTCGCGAAGAACTCGCGATGGCAGGTGTACTGGAAGCGGAAACCCCGGCCGTGGAACCCGACGCGGCGGTCGAGTCGGAAGAGAAGGACTGTCTCGCCGGTGAGAAAATGGTCATCAACATGGGGCCGCAGCACCCGGCGACGCACGGAGTGCTTCGCCTCGTCCTGCAGCTCGATGGTGAGACGGTCGTCCGCTGTATCCCGCACATCGGCTACTTGCACACCGGCTTCGAGAAGACGTGCGAGTACCGCGAGTGGAATCAGGTGATCCCTTATACGGACCGCATGGATTACCTCGCGCCCATGCTTTACAACATCGGCTACGCGCTCGCCGTCGAGAGCCTGATGGGAGTAGAGATCACCCCGCGGTGCCGCGTGGTGCGGGTGATTCTCAGCGAGTTGAACCGGATTCTCGGCCACCTCCTGTGGCTGGGCACGGGGGCGATGGACATCGGCGCGACGACGGTGTTTCTGTACACGTTCTCGGAGCGCGAGCGCATCTACAATCTCCACGAGGCGTACTGCGGCGGGAGGATCACCACTTCCGTGACCCGGGTCGGCGGTATGGTCGCGGACCTGCCCGTCGGGTGGCTGGAGGCGTGTAGGGAGTTCGTCAATGGCCTGCCCGCGACCCTCGATGAGACCGAGAGACTTCTCACCAAGAACTCGATCTGGCAGGCTCGCATGATCGATGTCGGGGTGATAGACGCCGAGACGGCTCTCGACCTCGGACTCACGGGTCCGAACCTTCGAGGGAGTGGTGTGGCGTACGACGTACGCAAGGCTCGTCCGTACCTCGGGTACGATGAATACGACTTCGACGTGCCCGTGGGCGTCGTGGGGGACACGTACGATCGATACCTCGTGCGCCTGGAGGAAATGCGGCAGAGCGTCAGGATCGTCCAGCAGGCTCTGGACCAGGTCCCGGACGGCCCGATCAACGTGCAGGATCCGGCCGTGATCCTTCCGGACAAGAGCGAGGCCATGTCCTCGATCGATGCGATGATTTCGCACTTCAAACTCGTCATGGAGGGCGTTCAGGTGCCGGCGGGCGACGTCTGGTACTCGATCGAGGCCACCAAGGGTGAGCTCGGTTTCGGGCTCATCTCCGACGGAGGTCCCAAGCCCGTGCGATGCCGATTCCGCGGCCCCTCGTTCGTGAACCTCGCTTCGCTTCCGCACCTGGTGGAAGGCGGGCTCGTCTCGGACGTCATCGCGTGCAATGCATCGATCGACATCGTCCTTGGCGAGATTGATCGATGACCGATACCGGAGATCAAGTGAAGAAACCCCTGCACCCGGCGGCTGCGAGCTCGCAGGCCTTCCAGGTGGCGGATATCAGGCCCACCGAGCGCTTGTTTGACGACCCAGAGGGCCGGGATCGCCTGGAGAAGGTCTTGAGCCGCTACCCTGAGAAGCGAGCGGCCCTCCTGCCGATGCTCGGATACGCACAGGAGAGGAACGGTTGGGTCTCTGATGAGAGCATGGCGGAGATCGCCGGTGCGCTGGATCTCACTCCGGCCTATGTCCGATCGGTTACCACGTTCTACACGATGTACAACAGGCACCCGGTCGGGCGGCACCTGATCCAGGTCTGCACGTGCATTTCGTGCCACCTGGACGAGGCGGACGAAGTGTTCGAGCGTTTCCTCTCCGAGACGGGGACCCGGGCGGGCGAGATTTCCGAGGACGGCAGGTATACCGTGATCGAGGCCGAGTGCCTCGGCGCGTGTGGGTTTGCGACGGCGGTCCAGGTCAACGACCGCTACTTCGAAAACGTGACGCCGGAGAAGGTCCCGGCGATCCTGGACGAATTGGACTAGGCGCGACACCGATGGGGTACCCGTACAGCCACGATCTGGAAGTCGGTACGCTGCTCTCACGTCACTTCGGTAACGAGAAGGCGCGCACCCTCGAGGGATGGAAGGAACTGGGCGGTTACGCGACGCTCCCGAAGGCGCTGGAAATGGACCCCGACGCGATCACTGAAGTGGTCAAGAACTCGGGACTCCGAGGCCGGGGTGGCGCCGGGTTTCCGACGGGCGTGAAGTGGAGCTTCATGCCGAAGGAGCCCAGCGGCGCGCACTATCTCTGCTGCAACGCGGACGAGAGTGAGCCTGGCGCCTTCAAGGACCGCGAGATCCTGCGTTGGGTGCCACACCTCCTGATCGAGGGGTGCCTGATCGCCGCACGGGCGATCCGGGCAGAGCACGTCTATATCTACGTGCGCGGCGAGTTCTTTCCCTTCAGTGCTATCCTGCGAGATGCCGTCGTCGAGGCCTACGAGGATGGCTACGTGGGACAGAACATTCTCGGCAGTGGCTGGAACTGTGACGTCACCGTCCACCTGGGAGCGGGGGCGTACATCGCCGGTGAGGAGACCGGTCTCATGAGTTCGCTCATGGGTGGGCGCGCGGAGCCGTGGATCAAGCCGCCGTTCCCCGCGCAATCCGGAGCGTTTGGCCGGCCGACCACCGTGAACAACGTCGAGACCCTGGCGGCGGTGCCGATGATCCTCGCCGAGGGCGCCGATTGGTACCGGCAGTGGGGGACCGAGAAGAGTCCCGGGACGAAGCTGTGGTGCTGCTCCGGCCACCTCGAGCGCCCCGGCACCTATGAATTGCCCCTCGGCGTGAACCTCCGCGACGTGATCTACGAAGTGTGCGGCGGGGCCCCGGACGGGAAGAAGATCAAGGCCGTGATTCCGGGTGGCTCGTCTACCGCCATGCTTACGGCCGAGGAACTGGACTGCTCCGGCTGCTATGAAGGGATGGCGGAAGCCGGTAGCGCGCTGGGTACGGCGTCTCCCATCGTGATGAACGAGGACACGAACATCGTTCAGGCGATGCGACGGATCGCCCAGTTCTACGCACATGAGTCGTGCGGCCAGTGCGTCCAGTGTCGGGAGGGCACGTCCTGGACCGCGAAGATCCTGCACCGGATCGAAGAGGGGGATGGGACGGTCGAGGACATCGACACCCTGTACCACCTGTGCGAGCAGATGACGGGACGTACGATCTGCCCGCTGGCGGACAGCGTCGTTTTCCCGCTCCTCTCCTCGCTGGACAAGTTCAGAGATGAATACGACGCGCTGATCAAGCGTTGAGACTCGAGCCATATCGAGGGATCGCCGGCGGATGAGCGACGCAGCGAATCACATTACACTGACCATCGACGGCGTGGAGGTCTCGGTAGAGGCCGGCACCACGCTTCTGCAGGCTGCAGAGCATGCCGGCGTCGTCGTGCCGCACTACTGCTACCATCCCGGGATCCCGAGCCGTCCGGCGCAGTGCCGGATGTGCCTGGTGGAGATCGAAGGACAGCCGAAGCTTCAGCCGTCCTGCGTGTTCCCGGCCGGGGACGGGATGGTGGTGCACACGACGAGCGAGACGGCCGAAACGGCCCGCAAGTCGGTGATCGAGTTCCTGCTCCTGAATCACCCCCTGGATTGCCCGATCTGCGATGCGGCGGGGCAGTGCATGCTCCAGGACTACGCCTTCGAGACGGGCCAGCTGCGGAGCCGCTATGCCGAGGCCAAGTTGGTCCTCGGGCGCGACCGGGTAGCGGACGACATCCTCTATTTCGGCGACCGCTGCATCGTGTGTACCCGGTGTGTCCGCTTCATGGAGGACCTCGCGGGGGACAACGCCCTGGTGGTGGCCCAGCGTGGGCACAAGGCCTACATCGACACGTTTCCCGGCAAGGACCTCGATCATGCCTTTCGCGGCAATATCGTGGACGTCTGTCCCGTAGGAGCGCTGGTACACGAGGACTTCGTGTTTAAGGCCAGGGCCTGGGACATGGACTCGTCTCCCGGTATCTGCCCGGGATGCTCGACCGGGTGCAATGTCGAGATCAATGTCAAGGAGAACCAGATCGTTCGGACGAAGCCGCGCCTGAACCCGGACGTCAATTCCTACTGGATGTGTGACCATGGCCGGCGCATCCTGGTCATGGCGAACCGCGGGGTGCGGGCCGAGGCGCCCATGATTCGTCAGGGCGGTGAGCTCGAGCCCGCCAGCTGGAACGAAGCCCTTTCCTGGGTGGCGGAGAAACTGAGCGATTCGAGTGGAGTCGCGGTCGTATCGGCGGGTGCGTCGAACGAGGCCCTCTTCTACACGCGTGCGCTGCTGGATCGTCTCGGGATCCAGGGCGGGACTTTCCAGGTGGAGCAGGGAGAAGAGGTCACCCTGACAGGGTTCCCGAGGCTCAAGTTGCGGGCTGATCGGGCACCGAACGTCAGAGGGGCCGAGTTGCATGACTTCCGCCTGTCGGAGGAGCTACCGGAGGTATCGGACGGAGCAACCCTGGTAGTCCTCGGTGATGCCCTTTCAGGTGCGGCGGCCGACTACGGGGCGAACGCCGGGTTCTTCCTGTACATCGGGTCGCACCTGGTCCCGGCCGCTCGAAACGCGACCGCGATCCTACCGGCGGCGACTGTCCCCGAGACGGAAGGCACGTTCGTCAACTACGAAGGCCGCGTGCAGCGGTTCCACCGGGCGCTTCGCTCACCGGGCGTCGCCCGGCCCTCCTGGATGTTCCTCAGCCGTCTGCTCGAGCATCTTGGCGGGCCGTCCGGGGTCAGGGAGATCGGCGACGCATTCGCTGTCATGGCGACGGACACGGCCGGGATGCATGGGCTGACCTGGTCTGGTCTCGGCCTCAGAGGTGAACTTCTCAGCGAGGCCGGGCAGCCGGCCGTCGCCGCGGAATAGGGGGCAGAATGGAGGCGGTCACCGGCACGGCCTTCGTCGTCGCCACGATTTTGAAGACCATCGTCTTCTTCATCATCCTATTGCTCGGCGTTGCGCTGTCGACGTACATGGAGCGGAAGGTCGCCGGTTTCATGCAGGACAGGAGCGGCCCGAACCGCGTCGGTCCGCTGGGCATCCTCCAGGTCATGGCAGATGGCCTCAAGTTCATTCTCAAGGAGGAGGTCACGCCAGGGGCCGCGCACAAGAAGTTCTTCATCCTGGCTCCGGCTCTCGCCT
>JAUVPT010000004.1 GCA_030598525.1 Gemmatimonadota bacterium | reverse complement strand
GGAATCCGTTCCGTGCTGGACCGGGAGCTTACGAAGGTGCTGACGCGGGTGCCCACGAACCAGTAGCCGCCTCGTCCGAACCGGTATTCCACGCCCGGGGCGCCGCGAAACGCCGCGGGCCGAGAAGGTTGTTGAAGAACTACTGTGGGTCGCGACAGCCTTCTAGGTATCCAGGTCGTACTGTCTCAGCTTCCGGTACAGCGTGCGTTCGCCGATTCCCAGTCGATCGGCCGCCTTGCGCCGGTTCCCACGCACCTCCTCGAGCGCGATACGGATCGCCTCTCGCTCCACGTCGTCCATGGTCATGTCCGGCGTGAGCCGGATCGCCGGCACCGGATCGCCTGAGAACACCGCGATGGCCGCGGCCTCATCTCCAGCGGAAATCTCAATCGGCTCCACTTCGAGATCCACCAGGGGCAGAACACCCGTCAGCTCCGGGTGGCGTCCCCGGTAGCGCTCGAACTCGGACCGCAGGTCATCGAGGTCCATCTTCATCTCCACGAGCGTCCGGAAGATGAACTCCATCTGCGGGATCCTCTCCGCCATGGCCCCCTCTTCGCCCGCAGACTCCCGGAAAGCGACCACGGAAGCCATCGCCGGAGTGGGTAGGAGCGACCTCCCCCTTCCGGAGCGAATCTCGGGTGGGATGTCTTCCGCACGGATCACCGAACCGGGAGCCAGCACGACCATGGATTCCACCAGGTTGCGCAACTCACGCACGTTGCCAGGCCAATCGTACTCGAGGAGGATCTGCATCGCCTCCGGCGCCAGGCCCTTGAACTCCCGGTCGTGGGCCTCACTTACCTCTCGTACGAAGTGCCGGACGAAAACCGGGATGTCGGGTTTCCTCTGGCGCAGGGCAGGAAGCTCCAGGTGAAGGACGTGGAGGCGAAAGTAAAGATCACGCCGGAACGTCCCGCGCCGAACGGCTTCGCGAAGGTCCTGATTGGTGGCCGCGACGACCCGGACATCCACCTGTATCTCTGTGTCGCCCCCCACGCGCATGAAGCGACGGTTCTCCAGGACGCGCAGGAATCTCGTCTGGAGCTGGGGCGGCATCTCCCCGATCTCGTCCAGGAGCAGCGTCCCTCCATCGGCGAGCTCGAACATGCCCCTGCGACGTGACGTGGCCCCCGTAAACGCTCCTTTTTCGTGTCCGAACAGCTCGGATTCGAGCAGGGACTCCGGGACGGCCGCGCAGTTCATGGCGATGAAGGGGCGACTGCGACGAGGAGAGAGAGAATGGATCGCCCGCGCGGCAAGTTCCTTGCCCGTCCCACTCTCGCCCGTGATGAGCACGGTCGAGTTGACGGGAGCGATGAGAAGGATCCTGTCCAGCACCTCGCGCACCGCTTCGGTGCGACCGACGATCCCCGTCTCGACCTGGAGCCTGTATCGGTCCAGCTGGTTCCGCAACGCAACCTGGACCTCATCGGGATCCGGCGGGGCCGGGATCGCTGCGTCCAGATCGAACAGTCGGGCCACCCGGCGAAGTTCCTCCGGATCGCGCTCCGGGACGACGGCCAGCAGGGGCGGCCGGGGAATGGCGCCCGAAAATACGCCGGACAGGTTGGATGCCACCGTCTCGTCGAGACGCCCCGTGAGAATGAGGGCCATTTCCTCCACGCCGGGGCGGAGGCGCGAGTCTATGTCACCCGGAGATTCGACCATTTCCACGTCGTGCCCGTCCGCTGCAGCGGCCTCGCGAACAGCGACGGCCGTCTCCAGATCCCCCATCTCGACGAAGACTCGGGCCAAGGCGCAGCCTCCCGGTCAGTCGTGGCTGGTGAAGCGGCCGCGGACCAGGTCCACGGCGTGATCGACGAACACGGAGAGGACGTCCAGGCCATCCGATACGCCGCCGGGGCTCCCCGGCAAGTTGACCACGAGCGTGGCCCCCCTCACTCCCGCGAGCCCACGACCCAACGCCGCGCGGGGGGTCTTGCGGAGACCCTCAGCTCGGATCGCCTCGGCGATTCCTGGTGCGGGTCGGTCGAGCACGGCACAAGTCGCCTCCGGGGTCACATCCCTCGGGGTAAGGCCGGTTCCGCCCGTAGTCAGCAGAAGATCGCAGTCATCCTGGTCGCACAGACGCGCGAGCGCAGCCGCGATCGGGCCCGTCTCGTCGGGGACGTGGAGGCGCTCGGCGAGCCGGTACCCACGCTGGCGTACCCAGTCTTCGATGAGGGCGCCGGACGCATCTTCCCGGGCCCCGGCCGCCACCCCGTCGGAAACCGTAAGCACCGCGACCCGCAACGTCCGTTCCTCGCTCACCGCTTCAGCGATCCGCCGTCATAGAACGGTAGCGGCGCGACCTGGCCGGGAATGTCGCGATTCCGGATCCGGATGCTCACCTCGTCGCCCGGCCGCGCGTCGGTCGGCAGGTAGGCCGTGCCGATTCCACAGCCGAGAGTGGGGCTGAGCGTTCCGCTGCGAACCGGCCCCACCGTCTCGCCATCGAAGATCACGTCGTAACCGGGCCGCGGGAACCCGCGTTCGGCCAGCTTGAAGCCCCTGAGGCGCCGCGTCAGACCCGCTTCCTTCTGCTCGAGCAGGGCCTCCTGACCTACGAACGAATCCTTGCCCAGCTTGACCAGCCAGGACAGGCCCGCCTCGAGGGGCGAGGTCTGCTCGTCGATGTCGTTTCCGTACAGCGCGTATCCCATCTCGAGGCGCAGGGAGTCGCGGCACCCGAGGCCGGTGGGTACGATGCCCCGTCCCT
This sequence comes from Gemmatimonadota bacterium, assembly GCA_030598525.1. Taxonomy (GTDB): domain Bacteria; phylum Gemmatimonadota; class Gemmatimonadetes; order Palauibacterales; family Palauibacteraceae; genus Benthicola. The sequence goes on along the minus strand of JAUVPT010000004.1, from coordinate 19,607 downwards.
CACCCGCCTCCAGGAGGCGATCCCACGCGGACCGTGTGGCGTCGGACGGAAGGTAGAGCTCGAAACCCGACTCCCCCGTGTAGCCGGTGCGGCTGATCACACCCGGGATTCCGTCGACATGGCCTTCCTCGAACCAGTAGAAGCCCATCGGGGCCAGCTCCACGTCGACCAGCGGCTGGAGGATGGCTTCGGCGTCCGGTCCCTGGAGAGCGATGAGACCGATGTCGTCGCTCTCGTCCACGAGTTCGACATCGAAGTCGCCGGCCAATCCACTGACGTGTGCCCAGTCCTTGTCGATGTTCGCTCCGTTGACCACGAGGCGGAAACGCTGCTCTCCCATCCGGTAGACCAGCAGGTCATCGACGATTCCGCCATCCGGCAGGCAGAACACGCTGTACTGTACCTGTCCGAGGGCCAGTTGCGCTGGATCATTCGTGGTCACATACGACACGAACGCCAGAGCTCCGGGCCCTTCGACCATGAACTCGCCCATGTGGGACACATCGAACATGCCGGCTGACGAGCGCACGGCCTCGTGCTCGCGCGTGATTCCGGTCGGGTACTGGACGGGCATCTCGAAGCCCGCGAACGGCACGATCTTGGCTCCCAGAGCCACGTGGGCATCGTACAGCGGCGTCCGCTTCAGGTCACTCATGATGGCCGCCTGCATCCTTTCTATTCCGGGCCCGTCCCGCTGACGAGCGCCGGCTGTGGATCATCGGAATCAGAGAATGTAACGCCGAAGGTCGTCGTCTTCGACGATTCGCGCCAGCCGTTCACGGACGGTCTGCGCATCGACCACGAAGTGCCGGGGCCCCTCGGTGTCCGGCAGGTTGAACATCACGTCCTCGAGGAGCGTGGTCAGGACGGTGTGCAGTCGCCGGGCCCCGATGTTCTCCAGGCTCTGGTTCACATCCTCCGCGATCTGCGCGATCTCGTGGATCGCGTCCTCCGTGAACTCGAGTTCCGCGCCCTCGGTGGCGACGAGGGCCATGTACTGGGTGAGCAAGGCGTTCTTTGGCTCGAGAAGGATCCTTACGAACTCCTCCTTGCCCAGGCTGTGGAGTTCCACGCGGATCGGAAACCTGCCCTGCAACTCCGGAATGAGGTCGGACGGGCGGGATACGTGAAACGCCCCGGCGGCGATGAACAGGATGTGCTCGGTTCCGACCATCCCGTACCGAGTCTGTACGGTGGAACCCTCCACGATCGGCAGCAGGTCGCGCTGCACGCCTTCCCGGGACACGTCGGGTCCCTGGTCCCGCCGTGAGCCCGCCACCTTGTCCAGCTCGTCCAGGAAGATGATCCCCATGTGCTCGGCACGAGCGACGGCCTCGTCCACCACCTCCTCCATGTCGATCAACTTGTCCGTCTCTTCCGACAGCAGGATCCGGCGGGCCTCGGCCACGGTGACCATGCGCCGCCGTGTACGCTTCGGAAGCATATCCTGGAGCATCTCGCCGAGATTGAAGTCCATCCCATCCATGCCCATGGCGCCCACGTCCAGTGTCGGCACCGTGCTCTCCGAGACCTCCACCTCGACTTCCCGGTCCTCCAACTTCTCGGCCTTGAGCAGGTCCCGAAGCTTCTCCCGTGTGCGGCGACGGCGTCCCTCCAGGGACTCGTCTCCCTCCATTTTTTCGAGTTGAGGCGCCCCGCTGGACCCAACCACGAAGGTGCGGGCGGACTTCGCCCCGGACGCGTCCTCCGGCGGGCCGGTCCCGGAAGTATCTCCCTCGGCGAGCGGGGGAAGCAGCAGATCGAGCAAGCGCTCCTCGACCCGGTCCGCCGCCACTTCGCCAAATTCGTCTTCTCTTTCCCCGCGCACCATGTTGACGGAGATGTCCACGAGATCACGTACCATGGACTCGACATCGCGTCCCACGTAGCCCACTTCCGTGAACTTCGAGGCCTCCACCTTGATGAACGGCGCTCCCGCTAGTCGGGACAGGCGACGGGCAATTTCGGTCTTCCCGACGCCCGTGGGGCCGATCATGATGATGTTGTTCGGTAGGATCTCGTCACGCAGATCCGGCTCCACATGCTGTCTGCGCCATCGGTTCCGCAGCGCAATCGCCACGGCTTTCTTGGCCTCGTCCTGCCCCACGATGTACTTGTCCAGCTCTTCCACGACCTTCCGCGGAGTCAGCGAAGCGAAGTCGCTGGATTCCTCTTTCGTCAGCTGTGCGGTCATCCCCCGAGCTCCAGGACCGTGATGTTTGAATTCGTATAGACACAGATTTCGGCCGCGATGCCGAGTGCCTCCCGCACGATGCCGGAGACCGGAAGCTCTGAATGGGCCGCGAGGGCTCGCGCGGCGGCGAGCGCGTAGGCCCCTCCCGAACCCACGGCCAGCACTCCGTCGTCCGGCTCGATGACCTCGCCGGTACCGGAGACCAGCAGGCTGTGCTCACGGTCCGCCACGATCATCAGAGCCTCGAGGCGTCGCAGGTACCGGTCGGAGCGCCAGTCCTTGGCCAACTCGACCGCGGCCCGCATCAGGTTCGCCGGGTGGCGTTCCAGTTGGGACTCGAACTTCTCGAACAGGGTCAGCGCATCGGCGACCCCGCCGGCAAAGCCCGCCAGAATCTTGCCGCCTTTCATGCGCCGCACCTTGGTCGCGCCGGCCTTCACCACCGTGTCGTTCATGGTGACCTGGCCGTCTCCACCGATCGCGACGCCGTCGTCACGCCGAACACACAGGATGGTCGTCGCTCGCAGTGAACTCACCGGAAACTCCTCTCACGAACAGCGGGCAGTCCGCCGTTCGGGTCAGTCGGCTCTTGGATGAGCCTGTCGATAGGCCTGTACCAGCCGCTCGCGCGAAGTGTGCGTGTAGATGCGGGTCGTCGAGAGACTCGAGTGTCCCAGGAGCTCCTTCACGGCCATCAGGTCTGCGCCTTCGTCCAGCATGTGCGTCGCGAACGTATGCCTCAGGGCGTGCACGGAGAGGCTCTCCCCCTCCGCCGCCCAGGCCAGCCACGCACCGACGGAACGCTGGATCTGCCGGCGCGAGATGCGCGTTCCGCGACGCGAGATGAAGAGGGGGCGACCCGCTCCGGCCAGGAACTCGCGATTCGATACGTCACCCCGCCGGGCAAGGTAGTCATCGACGGCCTCACAGGCTCGCGCACCGACGGGCAGGATGCGTTCCTTGCCCCCCTTCCCCAGCACCTTCACCAGCCCGCGTTGCAGATCGAGATCGGCGTCGTCCAGGCCCTGCACTTCGGCCAGGCGCAGGCCACACGAATAGACGATCTCGATGATCGCTCGATCCCTCACTGCCAGCGGTCGGTCGCCGGTCGCGTACGCCTCGAGCGACGCGAACAGGGCCTCGGTTTGGCCCTGCGTCAGATACCCCGGAAGCTCCTTACGTTTCCGCGGCGTTCGCACAAGCCGGGCGGGGTTGTGCAACACCACGTCCGTGCGGTGCAAAAAGCGGTAGAATGCGCGTACGGCCGAGAGCTTTCGGGCGACCGTGGAGCGCTTCAGTCCCCTGCCATCCAGTTCACCCAGCCATGACCGGATATCCAGTCGGTCTACGTCGGACCAGGTCCAATCGGACCGTTCCATGTGGCCGCCCAGGAAGATGGCGAAGTCGTCGAGGTCGCGCCGATAGGCAGATTCGGTGTGGGTCGAGAGTCGCCGCTCGACACGCACATACCGGAGGAAGTCCTCGATCGATTCGGCGCCGTGCGTACTCACGGGTTCGCTGGCTTCCGGTCGCCCGGATTCGGACAGTACGCGTCGGCCCAGCGCTGGATATCTGCAAGCGCCCTGGCGGAATACGCGGCCCTTCGTTTCCTCTTCCCTCCGCGCACCTTCTCCTCCAGCGGATCCAGTAGACCGAAGTTCGCGTTCATCGGCTGGAAGTGATCGGGATTCGCTTCGCGCAGGAATCGGTACAGACCGCCCAGCATCGTGGTCGAAGGCGGGAGCACTGGATCCGATCCTCCCTCCATTCGATCGACGTTGAGCGCCGCCAACAGACCGCTGGCGATCGATTCAGTATAGCCCTCCACCCCGGTGAGCTGCCCGGAGAACAGCAGCTTCGGCTCCGTGGGCAGCCCTCCGTGCGGAGAGAGCGCCCTCGGGAAGCAGAGGTAGGCGTTTCGGTGAATCGAGCCGTGTCTGAGAAACTCTGCCTCTCCCAGCCCGGGAATCATACGAAACACCCGTTCCTGCTCGCCGCGTCTGAGACGGGTTTGAAAGCCCACCAGATTCCACATGCGGCCCCGCAGGTCCTCAGCCCTGAGCTGGACCACGGCGTGGTGCCTGAGACCCGTCTCCGGGTCGTTCAGCCCGACGGGCCGCATGGGACCGAAGCGGAGCGTGTCCCGTCCGCGCCGTGCCATCACTTCGATCGGCAGACAACCTTCGAAGTAGGGCACGTTCTCCCAATCGTGGCCCTCGTGGATATCGGCGTCCAGGAGCGCGTCGATGAAGGCCTCGTACTGCGTTTGGTCGAGCGGGCAGTTGAGGTACGCCGCTTCACCTTTGTCGTAACGCGATCCCAGCCAGGCGATGCTCTCGTCGATCGACTCGCGAGAGAAGATCGGGGCGATAGCATCGAAGAAGGACAGGCCGTCGGTGCCCAGGCGCTCCCGGATCGCCTCCGACAGCACATCGGACGTGAGAGGTCCGGTGGCGATGATCGCGGGGGCGGGAGGAAGGTCGGTGACCTCCTCACGAACGATCCGGATCCCGGGTTCCGCCTCGAGCCTCGTGGTAACGGCCTCGGCGAAGAGGTGGCGATCCACCGCCAGCGCACTTCCGGCCGGGACGCGGAACTCGTCCGCCACTTCGAGCAGGAAGCAGCCAAGGGTCCGCATCTCTGCCTTCAGGAGACCGTGCGGCGTGTCGAGGTTCTCAGACTTGAGGGAATTCGTGCAGACGATCTCCGCGAGACGGTCGGTCTGGTGCGCCGGGGTAGGACGCACGGGACGCATCTCGTACAGATCCACCTGGTGCCCGAGGCGGGCCAGCTGCCACGCAGCTTCGGACCCGGCGAGACCGCCTCCAACCACGGTGATGCGTTGATCAGCCATCGATATCCGCGCCGCTCCCGGCCCTACTTCCTGCGCCGGCCACCCTTGGAACGTGGCCCGCGGGCGGCCCGTGCCGCCAGGAGTTCGAGAGCCTGATCCAGCGTGATGTCATCGGGCGACATGTCCTTCGGAAGCGAGGCATTCAGCTTCCCGTACTTCACGTATGGCCCATAGCGGCCGTCCAGCAGGTTTACTGGTTGGCCGTCGTGCGGGTGCGCGCCAAGCTCGCGCAGGGGTTTGGCCCCCGTGCGACGCCGTCCACCCTTGGGCTGCGAGAGCAGCTCCAGGGCCCGGTCCAGAGTGACGGTATGCACATCGTCGGTCTTCTCGAGAGAGCGGAATTCCCCGTCGTGGACGACATACGGCCCGTAGCGACCGATTCCGGCGCGCACCGGCTCGCCACCCTCCGGATGGGAACCGAGGTCACGCGGCAGGGAAAGCAGGCTCAAGGCGATCTCGAGCGTCACCTCGTCGGTCCCCATGCCCTTGGAAAGCGAGGCCCGTTTGGGTTTTTCCCCGTCCTCAGTCTGCTCCCCGAGCTGTACGAAAGGACCGAATCGGCCGGTCCTGACATAGACCGGCAGGCCCGTCGCCGGATCCTGCCCGATCGGTTGGTTCGCCCGCTCCCGATCCGCCAGGAGCTCCGCGGCCCTCTCAGCCGAGAGATCCGCGGGAGCGATGTCCTCGGGGATCGTCACCCGGACGGGCTCGCCGTCCCCCCTGGTCTCGAGGAAGGGCCCGAATCTGCCGATACGGAGCTCCCCACCAAGATCGTCAAACCCGCTCAGTGTAGACGCGGCGCGGGGGTCGATTTCCGCTGCCCGGTTCTCGAGCCGGGCCTCGAAGCCGTTCTCTCCCCGGTAGAACTCGTCCAGGAACGAGCGCCAGTCCACTTCACCGTCTGCAATTGCGTCGAGGCCCTTCTCCATCTCCGATGTAAACCCCGGATCCACCAGGTCCTCGAAGTGACTCTCGAGCAGGCCGGTGACCGCGAAGGCGATGTATGTGGGCACGAGTTGTTTGTTGCGGCCGGTGACGTACCCGCGCTGGCGGATCGTGTCCACGATGGTGGCGTACGTCGAGGGTCGGCCGATTCCCTCCGCCTCCAGCGCCTTGACCAGGGAAGCATCGGTGTAACGAGCCGGTGGACGAGTCTCGTGGGATTCCGGCCGGATTTCGCGGGTGTCCACCGAATCGCCGGAAGCGAGAGGCGGAAGAACGACTTCGAGGTCCTCGAGCTCCGCCTCGGGATCATCGCTGCCCTCGACATAGGCCCTCCGAAAGCCGGCGAACACCAGCGTGTTCCCTCGTGCCCTGAACTCCACGTCGGCCCCGCGGATCGACGCCGACACCCTGAGCTGTTTGGCATCCGCCATCTGTGTGGCCATGGTCCGCTTCCAGATCAGCTCGTACAGGGCGCCGTCCACCGACGCCAGTCTCAGCTCAGCCGCGGTCAGCATGGACGTGCCCGCCGGCCGGATGGCTTCGTGCGCCTCCTGCGCCCCCTTCGACTTCGTTTTGAAGTTCCGGGGAGATGGACTCAGGTACTCCTCGCCGTACAGCGACTCCACCTTTCGGCGGGCCGCGCCGATCACCTGCCCGGACAGGTGGACCGAATCCGTCCGCATGTAGGTGATGTGGCCCGCCTCGTACAGGCGCTGGGCTACCTGCATGGTCTGTCGCACGGTGAGATTCAGCCTGCGGTTCGCTTCCTGCTGCAGGGTGGACGTGGTGAACGGGGGATACGGCCTCAGGGTGATGTCTTTCGACTCGACCTGGTCCACCTCGAAGTCCACTCCGTCGAGCCGTGTCCGCAGCGCCTCGACCTCGGACTCACCGAACACGGCTACTGCACCGGGCTTCCCGGGCTGTCCTGTTGCGGCATCGAAGTCCGCGCCCTTCACGACCGGAACGTCGTCTACCTGCGTCAGCTGCGCCTCGAATTCCTGCCCTTCGCGCGCAAAGGTCGCGGACAGGTCCCACCAGGCTCCGCTCCTGAACCTTCGGCGCTCTCTCTCGCGGTCCACCACCAACCGAACGGCCACGGACTGCACCCGCCCGGCGGACAGAGGTGTGCGGCTGATGGGGTCCACCGGAGAGATCTTCTTCCACAGCAGCGGTGAAAGGCCGTAGCCCACCAGGCGGTCGAGTATGCGCCTCGCCTGCTGGGCATCGACCTGGTTCAGGTCCAGGTCGCCCGGCTGTTTGACCGCGTCTCTTACCGCCTGTGCCGTGATCTCGTTGAAGCGAACACGCCGAAACCGCCGGCCGTCATCCTTGTCGTAGCCCAGTTTGACCGCGATGTGATATCCGATCGCCTCCCCTTCGCGGTCCGGGTCCGTGGCGATCAGGATGTCCTCGGCCCCCTTCGCCTGCTTTTTCAGCTGGTCGAGCACCTTCCCCTTGCCTCGGACCGTCACGAACTCCGGCTCATAGCCGTTGTCCACGTCCACGGCGAGGCCTTTCTTGGGGAGGTCCACGACGTGGCCAACCGAAGCCTCGACGACATAGTCATCTCCGAGATACTGGCCCAGGAGTCGCGCCTTCTTGGGCGACTCGACGATGACCAGGTGCTTGGCCTTCTTGGAGCTCGACATCGATTTCCAGTGCGAAACGTTAGGGTGTGGCGGGGCGTTGGCCCGCCTCAGCGAGTCTGTCCAGTATGGCGGCCACCACGGCCTCGGGCGCCAGCCCGTCCGTCCGCACCGTGATCTCGGCCAGTCGGTAGGCCGGAAGCCGGCCAGCGAGCAGTCGCCGAAGCTCGGACTCCGGGTCCGGACCCGCCAGAAGAGGGCGAGTGGAGCGTTCTCGCGCAAGTCTGGACAGCGCGCTGCCAGGCTCGACACGAAGCCAGATACGAACGGAGTCCGGCCACATCTCGCGCAACTCGGGGCGGTCCATCCAGCCCCCGCCGGTGGACACGACAGTCCCCGAATCGACGGACGCCGAACGCGTCACCTGGTCCTCGAGGTCGCGGAAAGCCTGCTCACCGCCACGGGCGAACAGGTCGGCTATCGAGCAGCCGGCGACGCGCTCCACTTCCGAGTCGAGGTCCAGAAAGGCCCATGTGAGATGCTGGGCGAGAAGGCGGCCCACGACCGTCTTTCCGGCTCCGCTCAACCCGACCAGGACGATCGGCCCCGCGGGTTGCTTCATTCCCAGCGCCGGGCTCGCTCGCCAGCCCGTTCCAGGTAGGCTTCGAGGTTGGCCCGCGTCTCGCCGAGCGAGTCTCCTCCGAACTTCTCCGCGATCGCATCGGCCAGGACCAGCGCAAGCATGGCCTCTCCAACCACGGCCGCGGCCGGGACGGCACACACGTCGCTTCGCTCCCGCGCGGCACCGGTGGCCTCACCCGTTCGAACGTCGACGCTGGTCAGAGGCCGGGTGAGCGAGCTGAGAGGCTTCATCGCCACCCGGGCGACCAGGGGCTCTCCGGTGGTCGTTCCACCCTCCAATCCTCCCGCATGATTGCCGGTTCGGCGAAACCCGCCCGTGCGATCCCGCTGCGGGTCGGCCTTGATCTCGTCGTGCACGGCGGAGCCCCGTCGTCGGGCCGCCTCGAAACCGAGACCGATCTCCACGCCCTTCATGGCTTGGATCGACATCAGGGCCCCTGCCAGTCGTCCGTCGAGACGCCGATCCCATGAGACGTGGCTCCCGAGGCCGACGGGCAGGCCCGTCGCGATCACTTCGAACTCGCCCCCCAGGGTGTCCCCGGCTTCCCGGGCCGCGTCGATCGCCTCCTTCATCCGTTCTTCAACCGAGGGGTCGAGGCACCGAAGCTCGGAGGCATCGGACGTCTCGTTGAGGTCAGTGGGCCACTCTTCGGTCCGGTCCGCGGCCTCCGCTCCGATCCGGGTCACGTGACTGCCGATCGACACGCCCAGTTCAGCCAGAAAGCGGCGCGCCACCGCGCCGGCGGCTACGCGAGCCGACGTTTCCCGGGCGCTCGACCTTTCGAGGATATCCCGGGCATCCGCCCGATCATACTTCAGCATTCCCACGAGGTCGGCGTGGCCCGGCCGCGGCAGAAAGACCCGGCGGAGCTCCTCCTCGCCGGCCCCGGGCCGGGCGTCCACCGACATCGCGACTTCCCAGTTCGAGTGGTCACGGTTGCGGATCCAGATGGCGACGGGGGAGCCCAGTGTCTCTCCGAGTCGGACCCCGGAAAGAAACTCCCCGGCGTCCTTCTCGATCGCCATCCGCCCGCCCCGACCGTAGCCGAGCTGTCGGCGGGCCAGGTCTCGGGCAATGTCCTCCGGGGTAATCGGAAGACCGGCGGGCACACCTTCCAGGATGACGAGCGTCCCCTTGCCGTGAGACTCACCGGCGGTCGTGAATCGTATGTGCTGGAGCATGGCGGCCTTCCATGGACGGTGCCCTCGGTGAAACGGCCTGCAGTATACGGCGGTCAGACGAAACGCAAAACGCGGGGCCGGGAATCGTCCCGGCCCCGCGTCTACCTCAGCATCCAGTCTCGGGGCCACCGGCAAGGCGGCCCGCCCCGGGCGTGCCCCTTCTGCTCAGTCCACGATGTGGGGCGTTACCAGGATGATCAGATCCGTCTTCCGCTCCGAGTTCTTGGTCGTGCGGAACAGCGCACCGATGACCGGCAGGTCCATGAGAAGTGGGATCCCGGTTTCGGTCCGATCCACCTGGCTCAGGGTGAGGCCGCCGATCACCATCGTCTCGCCGTCATCCAGCAGAAGGCGCGTCTGGCCAATCTGCTTGAGGAACGTGAAACCGATATCCGGAATCTCCGTCTGGATTCCCGACCGTTCTGCCGTGACGTCGAGCAGGATCTGGTTGTTGTTCGTGATGTGCGGCGTCACATCGAGAATGATACCCGTATCCTCGTACTGCACCGTCGCCTGCGCCTGGGCATTCCCGGTACCCGCATCCAGTACACGCACCGGCGTCTTCTCACCGACCTGGATCCGGGCGTGGTGATTGTCCACTACCTGAATCGTGGGCGCGGCCTGAACGTCGGAAAGCTTGTGCTGTTCGAGGGCCTGGAGCCACGCGGACAGCGAAAAATCACCAAACGCTACGGACGCCAGGATCTCCAGAGATGGCGCCAGGACGCGATCGTTCGCGTTGGCCAGAACGGCGACCGAGTTTCCGCCAAGATCCACGAGGGTCTCGTTCGTGATCTCGCCCGGGTTCAGCGGATCGGGAACGCCGATCACATCGTTGATCGAGTTCCCCTGCATGTCCTTGAGGTCGTAAATGATCCCCAGTTCCATCACGTCCGTGCGATCCACGAAGATGATCTTGGAGTCGATCGACACCTGCTTGGTTCTCACATCCAGGTTGCGGATCAAGCTGTCCATGCGCGCCACGACCGAGGGAGCGTCCGTCACGATCACGGAGTTGGCTCCGAGGTACGGAACGACCTGACCACGGCCCGGCGTGGCAAGGCGCTCGAGCGTGGAGGCGACGGAATCAGCCGAGGCGTAATTGATCCTGAAGACCCGGGTCTCCGTCTGCAGCGTGTCCCGGGCCCGAATACCCTCGAGCTTGTCGACGATGAGGATCCCTTCGGACTGCAGCCTCCAACCCAACCCTTGTGAGGCCAGAATGGCGTCCAGGGCTACGTCCCAGCGTTGGTCGCGGATATCCACACCCTGCACGTTCATCGCCGCGGCATCGGCGCTCGGGACGATCGACACTCCGGCGAACTCGGCGAATCCGGCCAACACCTCGAGCATGCTCGCGCTGTCGTAGACAACCGTGATCCGTTCGAGGCCGGTCCCGTCCTGGGAAACGGCGGGGGACATCGTGCGGCGGGCCGGGGCCCTCGTCGGCTCGGGTACGCGGTCCAGCATGGCGACGGTTCCAGCCATCACGGATTTGCTGCTCCATGGCTCGAACGTGCCACCCGGATTCGCGAAACGGACCGTATAGCGCTCCCCATCGTCAGCCGTGTGATAGTTCGCGGGCCGCGCAAGATCGAAGACCAGGCGTACGACATCGTCTCTGAACTGGCTGCTCCTCAGTCGCACGACACCGCCGCGGCCAATCCCTTCGAAAGTACCTTCCGGAAGCTCGTTGACCGCTCCGTGCACGTCGAGAATCAGCCGGGCCGGGTCCCTGAGGATGAAATCCCGGATTTCCACATCGCCGTTCGTGATGACGGCGATCTCGGTCTCATCTCCGGAAGAGGAGATTCGGACCTCCTGCACTCGTCCCGCGGGCGCAACGGCCCACAGGCCAGCCAGAAGGGTCGCGAGGACCTGTTTGCCGATCATCCGCCCTGCTCCTTGTCCATGTTCTTCAGACGCAGCGTCTCCTGCCTGCTCACGCCGAAGACGGTGACCACGAAGACCGCCTCGTCCGGCGTCACTTCCAGCAATTGCGCGCCGCCCACCATGTCGCCCTCCCAGATGCGGTACCGTCGCTGCGTGGACCGATCCACGAGCACGATCACGCTGCCAGCCTGGGCGCCGTATATGATCCCGCTGAGCTCGAGATCCTCGAATCGGGGTCCGAGCTCATCGCCTGCTTCAAGCGGCCGGAACGGATCCCGTCTTCCTCCGGCGACATAGGAAAACGTCTCGCGCTCCAATGTCGGAGCGGTCTGCGCCCGATCCACCTCGGTCGGGGGATCCTGCTCGCGTTCCTGGGCCTTCAGCCCTGGTGCTACCAGCAGAACAAGGGCCACGGCCATCAGCGCGCGCACTCTCATTCGCCGCCTTCCTCGCTTTCCGCCCGCGCCCGCTCGGGAGCCAGCACGTACGTCTCCAATCCAAACGTGGCCAGCACCAGTTGCCGGCCACTTGGCGTCTCCCCAACCGGGCTCACCTGCGTAATGTGGGGACGTACGATGCGATCGAACGAAGCCACACGAGTCAGGAACTCGGCCAGCGAGTGGTAGTCCCCCTGCACCTGCATTTGCCACTCTTGTCGCAAGAAATAAGCCCCACTGTCCGCGGGCTCCGGGAGACTCGGCTCCACGTTGATCAGGCGCAGATCGAGGGCCTGGCTCTCCGTGGCGATGGCCTCGTAAATCGCCGGAACCTCGGCGTTCGACGGCACCAGGCGCTCGACAAGGTCGAATTGGGTCTCGGAGAGACTGATTCGGTCGCGAAGCTCCTGCAGGTTGCCGACCCGGGTCTCAGCGATCTGGTTCTGGGTTTCAAGGTCTTCGACGCGGTCCGACAGGTCGACGAGCTCCGTAACCCCCGTGCTGTAGACGAAGTTGTAGAACAGCGCCCCTGCGGCGATCGCCAGAATGATCACGAACAGCATGACCTGTTGGCGCTGGTCCTGTGGAAGGATGGCCATGGTCAGGTACCCTCCGAGACGGCCGCCACCACCGAGTCCGGGGGTTCCGCGTACCCTATGATCAGCTTGAACGAGTGAGCACTGAAGCCGTCGACGTCCTGTTCCTGGCTTCCGAGTATCCGGACCTGTCCCACGAACGGCGACTCCTGTAGCCTGCGCACATAAGCCGTTATCGCCAGTGGATTCGCGGCCATTCCATCCACCTGCACCTGGAGGTCAGGGACGGCACTGGCTTCGCGAATCGAGGTCAGCCAGGCGTAATTCGGGAGCGCTCGACTCAGTTCATCGAGAAGACGAGGCCACACGAACCTTCCGTCATCGAGGCCTCGCAAGAGGTCCAGTCGCTCACGGATCTGTGCCTCGCGGGCCATCAGGCTGTCGCTGAGCGCCCTCAGGTCGGAGAGTCGAGCCGAATCCTCGACCGCCTCGGTGATCCGCTCGTCGAGCGCGCCGCGGTCACTGCGCTGTGACATCCAGAACCAGCCGACTACCAGGAGGACGAGCGCGGGTATCGCAACGGCCGCGATCAGCCAGGGATCCCGACCGTCTCCGCCACCTGTCGGCTGCAGCCAGCCGGGGACCTTCGGAAGCTGACGTCTCCTTCGACGTCGTTTCGAACCCTCGGGGTGAAGATTGACCTCGATCATGGTCTCGACCTCACGCCGCGTTCCGCAGGGCCAGACCGACGGCCAGCATCATCATGGGCCCCATGTGCTGCAGGTGCTCCGTCTCAGCAGCACCCGGTTTGACGCTCAGCACCTCGAACGAACTCGCCACGCGCGTCTCCACGCCGAGCCTCTCGGCGAGCGCCTCGACCAGTCCGGGAACGCGTACTCCGCCGCCGCACAGGTATAGCCGCCCGAGACTGGCTCCCACTTCCTGGGTCTCGAGGAACGCCGTGGCGCGCTCGATCCCACGCCCTACTTCCTGCGCCCGCTCGTAGAGGAAATTACGGAGCCTCTCGTCGACGCTGTCGCCCCTCAGGACCGCCTCGGCCTCCTCGGCCAGCATTCCGCGCTCGCGCTGGAGGTCGAGGGAGAGGCGCCTGGTTCCGAACGAGATGTCGCGGGTCAGTACCGGCACCCCGTCCTCGAGGATGTTCACGTTGGTCGTCTCATGCCCGATGCTCACCAGGCCGGAAATGCCCTTCGTGGCTTCAGGGTAGTTGAACTCAAGCGAATTGTGCAGGGCGAACGCGTCCACGTCGATGATCCGCGGGGCCAGGTTGGCTTCCTCGAGCAGGGCCACCTTGTTCTCGACGAGTTCCCGTTTCGCCGCGACGAGCAGGACGCTCATCTGCAGGCCCTCACCCTCCGGATCGGTAATCTCGAAGTCCAGTTGCACGTCGTCCATGTCGAACGGCACGTGCTGCTCGGCCTCCCACCGGATGACCTCGCGGGCGTCCGCCTTCTTCATCCTGTCCATCTGGATGGGCTTGATGATCAGGTCCCGACCACCGACGGAGGCCACTACATCCCGGTCGTGAATGCCCTCCTCGACGAAGAGCGTGTCGATGGTCTCGGCCACCAGGCCCGGATCCATGACCTCTCCCTCGACGATGGCGTCGGCGCTCAGCCGGTGCACGACGAGCCGCTCGACCTCGGGCTCGTCGCCCGAGTGATCGACGACCGCGACCTTGATGAAGCCGCTTCCCACGTCGAGGCCAACCGTCTTCTTTTTCCGGCCGATGCCGAATAAGGCCATGATAGATTTGCTCTGAGAATCTGTCGGGGCCGGCTGGATGGCTCGTCACTTTACGACGAGTCAGCCCGGCGCGTCAATCCGCTGTTTGAACGTCTTCGCGTCCACCGACGCCGCAAGTTCACCTGCGTGTGGCATGCACGCAACGGTCATCCATCGCTGCCCGGTCTTACAGGCCTGTCGACGACCGTCTGGCCACCCATTGCCGCGCACCGGCTGACCCTGATCCGCTCACCGTCACGCGAATCTCGATCAACCCGGGCACGATCCCCACCGTATCGACCGTCACTTCGAGTTGTCCCCGCACATCCGCCGGGGTGTGCTCGAGCGTGCTGCCCGCCGCGACCGTCTGAGCGCTTCGCACCGCTGCGATGTGCGCCAACTTCCCGGCCGCGCCACCCAACGCCGCCACCCCGAGGACTCCGGCCCCGAATACCGTGACGGCGACTATCACCTCGGGAAGACCAAACCCGCTGCGGGCGCGGACTCCCGCGAGTACCGGGTGCAAGAACGTGACCACGTTGAAACGGCGGAGATATGGGGTCTTTCGGGTCATTTCGGTACACCTCCCATGCATAACGCAGTAAACCGTGTCCGAATCCTCCGCCGCTCGGGAACGCCTCACGGCGCCCGATATGCCTCCACGCGCAGCCGCCCAAGAAAGTTCGACACCACGCGTACGATTCGATCGCCCCGATACAGGTATACGCTCCCCGGCGCTGCCTGGCCGCGAGCGTTGAAGCGAAGGGTAGATGGGCGAACGCGCAGCGAGTCGACGGGCACGTCGGATCCCGGACCCACCGCAACAGACATTACCCTCTCGCCGGAGGCCGTCAGGAGTAGCAGGTCGCCAGACGGGCCAAGTCGGACCCGAATCTTCTCGCGCCGCGCGATTGCCAGGGAACGGGCCAGCACCAGATGGTTCCGCACGGACCAGGTAGCGGCACGCATGGAAGTCACGTCGCGCAGGGACCTGAAGCCGCTCGCACCCAGTGCCGCGAGTGTTGCTACGATCGTGAGAGTGATCAGGAGTTCGGGCAGCGTGACACCCGCTGACCGCTGGACGGGTCCGTATCGCATCGTACCTCGCTGTCGGTCGGGCGCGTCGCAAGGTCAGGGTATCTCCGTCTCTCAACAGAGGGTCAAGGAGCACGTTCCAGCGGGATGAACCGACCGTTCCGGTACATGAGGGCACGGCGATGCGGATAGGCAGCGATCAATTCCCGGTTTCGGACCCTCAAGTCTCTCGCGATCACCAGGGGGCCGTCGAGTGACGGATCCTGGTCCGCGAGGAACGGCGAGTAGTTCGAGTAGCCCGCTCGGTCATACGAGATCTGGTCCACGCACTCGGCTGGCAGGTTCACGCCAGCGACCAGGCGAAGCGTCGGATCTCCGTTGGTCAGGGGGCTGGAGGCCGGGACGGTCTCCCCTCCGGGTCCCAGTTCGGTGACCGCAGCCGCCGTCCGCTCGGGGGGCCATTCTTCCGTTTCCGCGCGTCGGAGGGTCAGCTCGAGCGCACAGTGATCGCCTTGCCGGTATGCGGTCTCCGCGCCCGAGGCGGACACTCCGAGTCCCCGCATGCGGGCCAGCAGGCGATTCCCCCAGCTCACGGGCACGAATACGAGGGCGTTCGAAACGGACGCGGCCCGCGCTTCGGCAGCCAGGTCCACCTTCATGCTCGCGAGTCCGGAGCGGTACACGTGGAACCTGCGGGGGGTCGAGTATGCGGCGGCATACAGGAAACTCAGCAGCAGGAGGAGACCCGCAACACTCGGAACGGGCACGCGTGTAAGGGTGGAGCCTCCCCACAGCGTACGGCCCGCGGTGCGCCGGAACAGCTCGAGCAGGCCCCGGGCCGTGAGGGGCGCCAGGAAAGCGAGCCCGGAGTAGAGATAGCGCGGGCCGAGAAAAGCATCCCGGTGCCAGTAGAACAGGTAGGCGATGGGTATCGACAGGAAGCCCACCATGAGCCGCTGGTCCCATTTCCTCGATGCCCAACCCGCCGCGAACAGCAGACCGGCCGGAACCAGGGCCGAGATCGGGGTCTCGAACATCAAGCTCGACAGAAGGGTCAGGTCCGTCAGTTCGTTGCGCAGGCCGGCGAGAGGCGAGTGAATACTGCCCCACGGGGTCGAATGGAAGCCCAGGCCATGATCCACGCCCCACAGCTTGATGTATCCGGGCAGAAGCGGGTCGCCGGTCGTCGCCCCATTGTAGGCCAGGTACAGAAGGACGAGGGCGAGGGCGCCGATCGCACCCGCCAGGACCGAGCGCACGTCGCGTTTCCGCCATGCCGTGGCCAGTACGAACGGAGCCAGCGCGATCCCGACCGCGACCGCCGTGAGAGGGCGTGAGAGAAACGCGGCCCCAACCGCCAATCCCGCACCGAGAAGGTACCACGGCGCCCCTCGCTCTTCCCAGAGAACCAGCAGGTAGAGGAACGCTGAAACGAAGAACAGGGAAGACACGTGGTTCATGTGGCTGGCCCCCATGAACCAGAAGAACGGCGCCAAAGCCAGCACGATCACCGTGGTTCGGGCCGTGGCCAGGTCATAGGCCCGCCGGGTGAACGCGTACAGGAACAGGACGGTCCCGACGGAAAGCGCCACGGGCACCAGCCACGCCGCGCCCAGCGCCGCCCCGAGGCCGAGAAGGGCCGAGTGCCCGGGAGGATACTGGGAGTACCACCGGCCCCCGTCCACCAGCATGTGCTGGACGGCGAAGAACGCCTCGTCCGGCGGCGCTCCGGCGTACAGATGTCCCGACGCGAAGATCTGCGCCTGGAACCACTGGATGATGCTGTCGATCAGCAGAGGGCGACGGGAGAAAGCGAAGACCGCGGTTACGAGCAAGAGGACGAGCAGCAGCAGGACGGCGCTCCCCGTTATCCTCGATCCAGCGCCGTGCTCGCGGTCGAGGACGCGGAGCACCCGGCTCGGTGTTCGGGCCGGAAGCAGCCGGGCGCCCAACACGGCCAGGGCGCCGAACACGAACATGCCCAGCAAAGCCTCCGAGGGCGGCACCAGACCCCGGGTACGGTCGATCTCACCGAACAGCCAGGCCAGCGGAACGAACGGGACGAGCAGGAGAAACCAGCCGAACACTCGCCCTGCGAAAGGAGCCCTCACGGTTCCTGCTCATCGCGGGGCGTCAACAACGTCAGCGGACCGGACCGGATCTGGTCGTAGGATCCGGTCAATGCCGTCCACACGGGTCGCGATCGCCAGAAGTAGGCGAACAGCAGCTCCTGGGTTCCCACTCCGGGAGGAGCCGGCTCCGTCCCGACGTTCACCAGGGTGAGCGCGAACGGAATGGTTTGGGATTCCAGATCCGACACCAGCCGCGAGGGGTCCCACTGCCCGGTCTCTTCGAGGGCGCCGAAGGCGAACGGATCGTTGAGCCACGGTCTACCGCCCCGCTCCAGGACGGCCGGGAAGAAGAATGCGTCCACCAGCGGGTACCCTTCGAAGTCCGCCACACTCGTCTGACCCGCCCGTGCCATCCAGGCCCTCGTGCTGCGTGCCTCCCTGAGCAACGCATCGATCGCCGTGACCGCGAAGGTCGCCGCGAGCAGGACCGGGAGCGCCGAGCGGGTCCAGGCGGACCTGTCGTGTCCCGCCGCCCGCGCCGATGCGGTCTCGCTCCCGGGGAGGGATCCCCGGGTCACGGCCAGCAGCAGCAGGGCGAAGATGGGCTCCACCAGGTAGTTGGCGCTGGAGCCGGTCTTGAGCATCGCGATCGTATGGAGGGCTGTGCTCGCGACCAGATAGATCTCCGGAAACCCCAGCCGCAACTGACCTCGCGAGGCCAGGAGGACGGTGGCCACCACGGGAAGCCATTGCAGGGGCCCGCTGGCCCGTAGCGACGACACGAGGTTGGTCCACCCCGAAGCCCCGGTGAGCGCCCCCAGGGTGTTCGCCAGGTAACCTCCCGAGGTCGTCGCATCCAGTAGGAACACGCCGAGCAGAGCCACACCCGCCAGGCCAACCGCGAAGATCGCTCCGGATCGAACCCGCCTCTCGAGGAGGAGGGAAACGGTCAGCGCAGCGGGCGCCGCTACGAAGCTCTGCTTCGAGAAAAAGGCGAAAAAGAAAGCCGCGGCGGCCGCGAGAAGCGGAAACACTCCGCGGCGGACGCGAGCGTCCCTCGTTCCGAGTGCCGCCGTGATCCCCACCCAGGTCAGCATCAGGGCGAGAATGTCGGCCTGCGCGCCTCCGGCCAACCGATACACGCCGGGTGTGAGCAGTAGCGTGGCCGCGAGGGCCAGGGTCCATGCCGGGGGAGCCCGCCGGTGAAACGTATGCAGCCCGAGCAGGGCCAGCAGCCCGAGCAGGGCCGCGGCGCTCACGATCCGGAGCCCGGTAAAGGTACCGCCGCTTCCGAGCATCCGATCCAGGGCGGCAGCGCCGACGAAATACACGGGTGGGTACAACGTCAGTACCAGGGGTGGTTCGAGCCAGCCGTCCGCGGGATAGAGATCCGGGAGGTCACCCGACTCCAGGGCCGCGAGGCTTCCCAGCACCGGTCCCTCTGTGTAGTAGAAGACCGTTTGGGGGCGGGCGATCCGCAGGCCGGCAAAGAAGAGAACGAAGCCCACCAGCAGGAGGTTGAGCGGTGCGAAGAATCGCCAGACCCGACTGCGGGGGATCGTCAAGCGGGATCGCGCTCGTCGTGCAGGGGCTGAGCGGACTCGATGGACTCGCCCGAGAGATTCCGATACCGACCGACGACCCAGGCAGGTCTGCCCTTCGCTTCGTTGTAGATGCGGCCGATGTACTCACCGATCACTCCCACCGCGATCAACTGGATCCCTCCGAGAAACAGGATCGAGGTCATGGTGGACGCCCAGCCGAGAATCGCCGCGCCGGTAATGAGCTTCTGGTACAGGACGTTGAGAAGCACCAGGAAGGCGACGCCGGACACCAGGAACCCCATGATCGTGGCCAGCCGAAGCGGCAGTTCGGAGAAGGCGAAGAAGGCGTCCGTCGCCATTCGCACCAGCTTGAGAGGAGACTGACGCGGCTGTCCCGCGTATCGCGCCGCCCGCTCGAACTCCACACCGGTCTGCCGGCCCCCGACGTAGGCGCGCAGTCCCGATACGTACCGGTCGCGCTCGGGCATGGTGTTGATCACGTCTACGACCGAACGGTCCATCAAGGAGAAGTTCCCGGCGTCCGCCGGAATGTCCACGTTGCTCAGTCGGCGCAGGACCCGGTAGAACAGGCTGAACAGGACACGCTTGGGGAAGGCTTCCTTCCGGTCCCGCTTGAGGGCATAGACTACGTCATATCCCTCTTCCCACCTCTCGACCAGGAGCGGTATGACCTCGGGTGGATCCTGCAGGTCACCGTCGAGAAGCACCACCGCGTCGGCCCCGGTCGTCGCCAGGCCGGCCGAAATAGCCAACTGCTGACCGAAGTTGCGGGACAGGTGAACGACGCCCACACGAGAATCTTCGGCGGCGAATCCTGCCAGCAGCTCCGGGGTGCGATCCCGGCTGCCGTCGTCGACGTAGATGATGCGCCATTCATACGGAAGGTCGCCGAGCGTATCCGCCAGGCGACGGTTGAG
>JAUVPT010000031.1 GCA_030598525.1 Gemmatimonadota bacterium | reverse complement strand
GTCCCCGCAGGACTTGATCGGTCACGGCACGCAGGTGGCGGTCTCTGCGATCGGGGCACTCGCTACCGGGGACACCCTGAAGTTCCCCGATGGCACTCAGATCGTCGCTTCGTCCCCGATAGACGTGGTGACCGGTCCGGCTCCCGGTGCGGAGTGGATCGCGGCGCGCGTGTTCGAGCGCTTCGGCGGTGAGGACTACACGAGACGCTCCGTACTGCTGCAGGCTTTTCAGTGGGCCCTGGATCCGGACGGTAATCCGGCCACTCAGGACGCCCCGGACGTGATCAACAACAGCTGGGGCGTCTTCCCCGGTGGGTCGGACTTCGGCGCCTGCGACGACATCCTCTACGACGCGATCGACGCTGCGGAGGCAGCCGGGATCGCCGTGCTCTTTTCGTCCGGAAACCTGGGCCCGGCCCCCGGTTCGGTAACTCCGCCCGGCGCTCGCGACGACCCGAACCTCCGCAGCATGGCGGTCGGCGCGACCACCGGGATTCCAGGCAACCTCGCCGTGGCCAACTACAGTGGCCGCGGGCCCTCTCCGTGCGGTGGGGGCGTAAAGCCCGAGCTGGTGGCTCCTGGCCAGGTCCCCGAGGTGAGGGCGGCCGGCAGCTCGGCGGCCCGTCTCACCGGTTTCGCGGTGACGGGGACCTCGTTTTCGGTGGCACAGGTTTCGGGTGCGCTGGCTCTCGTGCTCCAGGTCCGTCCGTCGGCGGATCCCGAAGAGGCCAAGCGTATCCTCCTCGACACGGCCGATGAGTTGGACCCCGGGGGGCCGGACAACGATTCCGGGTACGGGCTGTTGAACGTGCCCGCGGCCGTACAACGCGCGAACGCATCGTTCGTTGGCGGCATGCTCCAGGCTTCACTCGTCCGTCGTACACGGGACAGTCTCCACGTGAGTGTCGGAAACCGGGGAGCCGGGGCGTGGACCGGCGGCGAACTGTGGGTGATTCCGGAGGGCCGACCTCCGGTGGTTCGCGATCTCCCCTATATGGATCCGGGCGCGACCGTGCGATTCGGGCTCGCGATAGACCCGGAGTCATCCACGCGCACGGTTCGGGTCGCCGTTACGGACCTGTCAGGTGGGATCGTTCTATCCCGGATCCTGGTCAGTGGACCCCCGAACCTGTTTGGAGGCTGGATTCTGGAGGTCGGCGACCTCGCGGCCGGGGGCAATGACTTCGGCCGGTTCGGACGGGTGGCCGCCTTCCGCGGCTTCGAGTGGCAGGGCACGGAGCTGCTCACCGCCGGGGGTATGGCCGTAGCCGGGGCCGGCCGCGTTTCGGACGGTTTCTATACGACGTCGCTCGGGAGGGCGGACCTCAAGTCTTCGGCGCCGGCGATCGAGACGGACTGGGCGCCGTCACGATCGGAGACGGACGTCGAACCGACGCGCGCCGAATACCGGTTCGACGACCTGGAAGCGCTGAGTCCGCTCGGGCTGGAAGTGAGGGTGGTCAGCGAGGTGAGCGACGCGGGCGGGGTCGGGGCCCTCACTGTGGTCACCACCGTGCGGAACCTGTCGGGCAGCCGAATCGCGGACGCGATCCCGGCCTTCCTGGCGGACTGGGACCTGGGCGGCGGTGAGACGGTGCGCTGGTCGACCGAAATGCAGGCACTGGTGTCCGAGCCACTGGATGGTGGAGGTCCGGTTACGGTGCTGGCGTCCGAAGGCGACGTGGTGGCCCGGTCGTCCGTTCCCCTGGGCACTCCGGCGATCGGCGGAGCGTACGATCCGGACAGTGGCGTGTTGTGGGATACGTTCGAGGAGGGCGACAAGCTGGACCTCGTTCGGGGAGCGGACCCGAGTGGACTCCCGGGCTTCTCGACGGCGATCGACCGCGCGGCGCTTCTCAGCGTCGGGCCCTTCGATCTCGCGGCGGGTGAATCGCAGACGATCCGGTTCTGGCTCCTGGCGTCGCAGTCTGAGGCCCAGGCGGCGATCCGGTTGCAGGCGTTGCGTGACGAGCCGATCGAACCTCCCGGACCCGACGCCCGGTTCGAGATCGAGCCGCCGTACCCGAATCCCATGCGGACCGGCTCCGGCCGGGTCATGAACTTCCCGTACAGCGTTCCCGAGTCGGCACGTGAGGATGGCCGTGCCCTCGTGTTCGAAGTGTACGACGTGGCCGGTCGCCGATTGGTGCGGCAGACCCATGTGCTCGCGCCGGGCGGGGCCCTGCCTCGGGTCACGTGGGACGGCCTTCTGGCGGGTGGCCTGGAGGCGGCATCGGGTGCCTATCTGTTCGTTCTGCGTCTCGGTGACGAGACCCGATCAGGTCGCTTGATGCTGGTCCACTGAGGGCGAGGCCCGAGCGCCCTCTAAACGTTTTCGGTACGCTGTGCATTCATGCTGTCAGAAGAACATGGCGGAAAGTAGTCCGCCTTTCCGGATCCGGCGGACGGCCGGCTGGAAGCCCTGTCCAACACAGCTACCGTACAATGGAGGCACTTCGTGATGCGACGCATGGTCCGTATGTTCGCTGCGGCCGCGGCGGTTCTGGCCCTGGCGCCCGTCGCGCCTGCACAGATGGCGCAGGAGATCGTCGACATGGATGCCGTCAAGAGCATCCGGGTCGAGGGTCTCGAGAATTCTCAGATCGAGGAACTGGCGGGGTATCTGACCGACGTGATCGGCCCCCGTCTCACCAATTCCCCCGGCATGACGCGGGCCAACGAGTGGACCGCCGAGATGCTCACGGAGTGGGGTCTCGCCAACGTCCAGATCGAGCCGTGGGGTGAGTTCGGACGCGGATGGGAGCGCGTGTCCTACAGCGGCCGCATCCTCACTCCCTACGCTCAGCCCCTGGTCGCCCAGCCGTCGGGTTGGACCGGAAGCACGCCGGGCATGGTCACCGGTCCGGCCGTCATCATCGAGGCCGAGTCGGTGGAGGAACTGGAGGAGTACCGCGGGACGCTCGCCGGAGCCTGGATCCTCGCCCGGCCCGCCGTCGAAATGAGTCCGGATTGGGATCCCAGGCCACTTCGCACGCCTCTGGAAGACCTTCTCGAGCCGCCCGAGGAGCAAGAGGGCCGCCCGCAGAGGGACCCCGAGGAGCGGGCACGCCGGATCGCCGAATGGCGGCGTATGAGAGAAGTGCGCCAGGCCATGAACGAGTTCCTGATAGGCGAAGGGATCGCGGGCATGCTGGTGCCGTCCTCACGCGAGTACACCCTCGTGCGTGGCGGTGGCAGCGGGGCGGGGCGTGACCCGGCCAACCCCGAGCCGCCGCCCGAGCTGAACGTGTCCGGAGAGCAGTACAACCAGATCTACCGGAACGTGAAGAGGGGCATCCCGGTCGAGCTCGAGATCGACGTGCAGAACCAGTTCTATTCCGACGATCTGCAATCCTACAACACGCTGGGCGACATCCCGGGCTCGGACCTGGCGGACGAGTACGTGATGATCGGCGCCCACCTCGACTCGTGGCACTATGGCACGGGCGCGACGGACGATGGCGCCGGCTCGATCGTGATGATGGAGGCCATGCGGATTCTGAAGGCGCTGGACCTGCAGCCGCGGCGCACGATTCGCATTGCCCTGTGGGCCGGAGAGGAGCAGGGGCTGCTCGGATCGCGGGGGTGGGTCGAGAACCACCCGGACCTGCACCCGAAGATCTCCGCCTACCTCAACGTGGATAACGGTACGGGCCGGGTGCGCGGGATCTGGGACCAGAGCAACGAGGCGGTGATCCCTGTCTTCGAGCAGATTCTGTGGCCGTTCAGGGATCTCGGAGTCGTGGCCGTGAAGCACGGGAACACGGGCGGCACGGACCACCTTGCGTTCGACGCCGTGGGCATCCCCGGGTTCAACTACATCCAGGACCCGATCGAGTACGGGACGTTTACGCACCACACGGCGGCCGACACGTTCGAGCGGCTGATGCTCGACGACCTGAAGCAGGCGGCGGTCGTGGTGGCGGCGACCGCGTATCATCTCGCCATGCGCGATGAGATGATGCCGCGGAAGCCAGTGGAACCGCCGACCACGGACTGATCGGGAGGGCCTGCGCGGCCTTGCCGGTGAGGACGAAGGGAGGGCCCGTCATCCGTAGTGGATGGCGGGCTTCTTCCTTTAGCAGCCCGCTAGTCGTCCAGGGAGAGCCTTTCCGTGGCGGTCGCATCCGGTTCGACGAAAAGAGTCGACACGCGCTCGGGAATCACCGCTCCCGGCGCAGCCTTGCGAGGTTTGCGCACGTACTTCCGGCGCGTCCAGTCCACGGCCACGATACTGCTGTGGCGAGCCTCGCTGTGAAGCGCCGCGAGCACGGCGGCCTCTGTCAGGTCCGTGAGCGGAGGGTTCTGGTCCCGCTTCTGCCACCGGAGGATCACGTGCGCACCGGGCGCCTGGCTTGCGTGCAACCAGATATCATCGGGCGCGGAGTGTCGGAACGTGAGGGCGTCATTGGTGCGCGAGGACCGGCCGACGCGGATCTCGAGACCTCCCGAGGACCGGTACCGGCGGTAGGGGAGCGGCTCGTCGTCGGCTGAACGGCCGGCGCTGCGAGACGATCCAGACTCTTCAGTCCGTCCCCCGATCAGACCCCACAGGTCGTCGGTCGCACCGGATGAACGCAATGTCTCCAGTCCGGTCTGGAGGCGAGCGATCCGGTCGTCGGTTCGCTTCACACGGCCGGGAATCGCTCGTGCGGCGCGTTCCCTGCGGCGGGCTCGATCGTAGAGCCGCTCGGCGTTTCGGACGGCGTCGCGTCGGGGGTCGAGCGAAACCTCGACCACCTCTCCGTCGAACCCCTCCAGCGAAACGCTCTCCGCACCTCTCGGGACGTCTCCCTTCCGGGCGAGCAGCAGGTGGCCGAGTTCACGCAGGTGGTCGGCCGACTCACCCTCGAGCTGGCGCAGGAGCGCCGCTCGCCTCTTCTTCAGTTCTCGAATCCGCCGCCGCAGCAGACGCTCCAGACGCTCCGCGTCCGGCGTTGCCTCGGATCGAGTCGGCCCGGCGGCCCCTGGCTCGCCGGACGGAGACCAGGCGGAGCACTCCACGGCGGCGATTCGCATCGCCTCGAGGAGACTTTCGAATCGCCGCGCGCCCTGAATCAACGGAGCCGGGTAGGGCTGAAGCCCCCCGGCCCGAGAGAGCAGCCAGGCCTCCCCGGTCGCGGCCCTGATGTCCAGGTACCGATCGTAGGCTCGGGCGAGGGCGTCGTCGGGGCTCCCGTCTTCGGCTGCGTCGCCCAGGATCCAGTCCACGTTGAGCGAACTGGTCCACGCGACCGATCGGAGCAGCGTTTTCCGTCGTTCCGGCGGCGGGGCCGATCCGAGCAGACCGGTCCACTCGGTTCGATCCGGCGGCGCATCGGCCCAGGAACGGGCCCCCTCCGGCGTCTCGTACCGGATACCGGGCCGGAGAGAGCGGCCGCCCGCGGAGCGCGGCCACAGGACGGCCTCGACACGGTCGTCCACCCCCCGCGTGAGCACGGCGTTCCACTGGTTGGTGTGCAGCTCGACGAACAACCGGAACACGGGAGGGAGATCCGGTCGCGCGTCCCGCAGGCCACCGGCCAGGTCGAAGACGAGCAAGCGCTCGTCGTCCGGAGCAGAGACATCGGTCAGGAACAGTCGGCGAAAATCGATCCGGCGGTCCGTCGCTTCATGCGCGGCAGGGACTGCTACACCCGTGACGATGAACCCGCCCGTGGGATGAAGGAGCAGCCCTATGGCCCCTGCCTCTCCCGCCTCCTCCGCCAGAAGAAGCCACGCCTCACGCCGCTCGCGGTTCAGGCGCAATCCCTCCACGCGGCGACCGATGCACCGGGCCCTGATCTCCTCGACGATTCCGGCGATGAGAACCGGATCGTACCGAACAGCCAACCGCAGAGTCCTTTCGCGCCCGTCGATTCGATGGCGGTGACGCCGCCATTTTCGACCGCCCCCGTTGTTGGGGTCGCCCGGAGTGAATATCTATCTGTACGCCCGTCGCGGCACACCCCCGGCGTCGGCGTCGACCATTGCCAGCACCGGAGTCCATTGGGAATGCACCCCGTCATCGAACGAGCAGGAGCGGCAGCCGAGTTACCCGCCTGGGCCCGGTGCGGGACGAGGCGCCGCGCCCACGGCGTGCGAGTCGGTGATCTCCTCTCGACGTGGGCCGCCCATCTGGACCTGCCCGAGCGCGAGCAGATACGGTGGCGTGCGGCCGGTGTGCTCCACGATGCCGTCAAGGACGCTCCGATCGCCGAGCTGCATGACGTGGCGGGAGACGGTTGGCCCGACCCCGTGGTACACGCGCCCGCGTGCGCTCATCGGCTGGAGGCCGACGGCGTCGAGGATCGCTCCCTGCTCGATGCCATCCGCTATCACCCGGTCGGTCATCCCGACCTGGACGCTCTTGGCGAGTACCTGATCCTGGCCGACTATCTGGAACCGGGCCGGAGCGGTAGCGGTGGGAAGAGGGACAGGCTCCGGGAACTCCTGCCGGAAGGCCGCCCCGACGTCCTGACCGTCGTGGTCCGCCAGAGATTGAGAAGACTGCTCGACAAGAACCGTCCGCTCATGAGCTGTTCGGTAGACTTCTGGAATCGGTTGGTGGGACAGTGATCGCCAGGGCGCAGACCATTCTGCTCGTGCTCGTGCTGCTTGGAGCCGGTGTGCTCCTGGGGTCGTTCCTCCTGGAATGGCGGGGCCACGAACTGGCCACGCCCGCCTCCGCTCCGGAGTTCGAAGGTCTGCCGTCGTCCATTTCGCCCGAGTCGTTCGCAGATCGGATCAGCGTCGAAGTGCTGAACGGGGCCGGTGAGGCCGGCGCCGCGGCCCTGATCACAGAAGCGTTGCGCGATGCGGGTTACGACGTGAAGACGTTCGGGAACGCCCCGAGCTTCGAGTACGAGAAGACCATCGTGATCGACCGGTCGGACCGATCCGGAGCCGCCCGCTCCGTGGCCGACGCGCTGGGGGTGGACGAGGTCCGTTCCGAGCCCCGACCGGCCCTGTACCTGGACGCGACGATCATCCTGGGTCTCGACTGGAAACTGCGGCTGGAGAAGCTGCGCTAGGGCGCTTCATCCGCGTCCCCGGTATCTTCGACTTCCATCCCTTCGCGCTCCAATCTGAGCTGTCCGCAGGCCGCCGCGATGTCCAGGCCGCGGGGCCGTCGGACGGCCGCCTCCACTCCCCGGGATTCGAGAACCTGCACGAAGCCCTCGATGCGTTCCGGGGGACTGGGTCGCCAGTCCCGCCCCGGTATGGGGTTGTAGGGTATGAGATTGACGAATCCGTCCAGGTCCTGAAGGAGATCCGCCAGGGAGTGGGCAAGCTCATGGGAGTCGTTGACGCGGTCGATCATGATGTACTCGAACGTGATCCGCCGACCCTTGGCCTCCTGGTACTCGCGCAGGGCCGCGAACAGATCCGGGAGGGGATACCTCTTTTCGACCGGAACCAGCGTCTCGCGCAGGGTGTGCTCGGGGGCGTGCAGGGACACGGCGAGCCGGAAAGGCTCGGGCCGGGCGGCGAGCGCCCGGATTCCGGGCACGAGCCCCACGGTGGACACGGTGATGCGTCGGGCGCCAAGTCCGAATCCGCCGTGCAGGATCGAGAGGGAGGCGAGGACCGCATCGAGATTCGCCATGGGCTCACCCATTCCCATGTAGACCACGTTGGCGATCCCGCGTCCGAACACGTGACGCGCCACAAGTTCGGCATCTCTGAATTGCGCCACGATCTCGGCCGCGCTTAGCTGCCGCCGGAATCCGAAGTCGCCGGTGGCGCAGAAACGACAGGCGAGGGCGCACCCGGCCTGTGATGAGAGGCAGAGCGTGACGCGGTCGCGCGAAGGAATGAGCACCGATTCGACCTGTTCCCCGTCTCGCAGGCGCCACAGATGCTTGACGGTCCCGTCCCGCGAGCGGGCCTGGAACGCCATCTCCAGGGGAGAGATCGAATACCGCTTGGCGAGAAGCGTGCGCAGGTCCGCCGGGAGATCGGTCATCTCATCGAACCCGGCCGCGAATCTCTCGTGCACCCAGCCGGAGATCTGCCGGGCCCGGTAGGTGGGCTGTCCCAGCTCAGCGAGTGCCGGACCGAGGACTGCCTCGTACTCGTCGGGATGGTGGTCGAGTAGCTCGTGCCGCCCGGTAGTTTCCGCTTCTTCTGCCATGAGAACGACGATCTTCATCGGGCCGGAATAACGCAAGGGTTGGCTTGCTGCCCCTTCGGATCGCCGGTATCTTGAACGGCCGCGAAATCGGAGGCCCAGACAGGAGCCTTCGCCAGTTTCACCTGCCTCCGGAGCTCGGCTACGAGTACCCGCTCTCCAGGCCCGCCCCTGACGCTCTCCTCGCGACTGACCGAGGAGCGTATCAAGATACCCCTGGATTCCCTGGACAAGCCCGGGATCCTCCGGGAGATGTGTTTCCTCCTGGCCACCGCGGCGGACGCCCTCGATCGGTTGGACGACATCCACCGCGTCGTCATCGAGCGGGAGTCTGTGCTCAGCACGGGCGTGGGCTCCGGAATCGCGCTCCCGCATGGCAAATGTCCGGGGCTCGAGCGCCTCGAAATCGTGGCGGGGACGACGCGCGAACCGGTGGACTTCGAGGCCGTCGATGGAGGCCCCGTGCAGCTGGTCGTGATGATGGTCGGGCCCCCTTCGGCTGCCGGATACCATGTGAAGACGCTGGGCCACATCAGCCGAACGCTGCGCGACGCTGAGCTTCGAGCTAAGCTCTCAGGGGCGGAGGATGCGCGTCGTTTCCGGCGGCTGATACTGGAAGCCGGGGCTTGAGGGGTCCTTCCGGCTCGTGGCGGTCCGTCGCCGCCTGGGCGGTGCTGATTCTCATCGCGACTACGGTCCCCCTGACGGACCTCGCGATTCGGGCGCCTGCATGGTGGCTGGACAAACTGGTGCATGGCGGGCTCTACCTGGTCCTGGGGTGGTTGGTGGGCGCCGCTCTGTGCGCGATCGGCCGGCGCGGCGTCGCTGGCTGGGGCATCGCGCTGCTGGCGCTGGCCACGTTCGCCTTTCTCGATGAGGCGCACCAGCACTGGTTGCCCGGTCGGGTCGCCAGCCTCGGCGACTGGGCAGCGGACGTGGTCGGCGCGACGATCGGCCTGACGATGGGTATGATACTGTGGAACGTGCTCAAGCCGATGGAACGGCAGGAGCGAGCGGCAAACCGGGAGGAGCTCTGACTCACGAGGGAAACGTGGAGCCGGGCAGGTAGTTCGATCGCGATACTTTTCGCGGCGTGCCGGGCGCGACCCACTATCGCGACGTGGCCTGTGGGCTGATCGACGCCAGTTGGGCGGGAAAGACGGTACGCCTCGCCGGCTGGGTACACCGCCGCCGCGACCAGGGCGGCGTGAAGTTCATCCTGCTCCGCGACCGCACGGGCCTGGTTCAGCTGGCCTTCGAGCCCGAACGGACGCCGGCTGAAGTCATTGCCGCTGCGGCCAAACTGACTCCGGAGGACGTACTGTCGATCCGCGGTGAGGTGGAAGCGCGGCCCGCGGGGGCCGTCAACCCGGAGATGGCGACGGGAGAGATCGAGATCCGGGTTCGGGAGATGGACGTGCTGGCCTCCTCTGATCCGCTCCCGATCCTGGTCGCCGTTCCGCCGGGAGAGGACCTGCCCTCCGAGGAGCTGCGTCTCCGGCACCGTGTGCTCGATCTGCGGCGGTCCGAACTGCAGCAGCACTTCGTGGTGCGGCATCTCGCGACGAACGCGGCACGTGCGTCGTTGTCGCAGCAGGGATTCCTGGAAGTGGAGACCCCTTTCCTCACCCGACGCACCCCGGAGGGCGCCCGGGACTATCTCGTGCCGAGCCGGATTCATCACGGTGAGTTCTACGCGCTTCCGCAATCGCCCCAGCTTTACAAGCAGCTGCTGATGGTGGCGGGTTTCGATCGGTACTTCCAGGTCGCCCGTTGCCTGCGCGACGAGGACCTGAGGGCGGACCGCCAGCCGGAGTTCACGCAGATCGATGTCGAAATGGCTTTCGTCGCAGAGGACGACATCTTCGCTGCCTGCGAACGAATGCTGGTCGACATGTTTTCCACCACGCTCGACCGGTCCATCCCAGTGCCGTTCCCCCGGATGACGTGGGCCGAAGCGACGGAATCGTACGGTACGGACAAGCCCGACCTTCGGATCGACTGGCGAATCCAGGACTTCTCTGGGGTGCTCGGCGGACGGGGATTCGGAATCCTCGACGCAGCGATCGCGGCAGGGGGAAGGGCCAGGGGGATCGTCGTTCCCGGTGGGGCTTCGCTGTCCCGCTCCCGGCTGGATGCGCTCAACGACACGGCGCGGGCCGAGGGCGCGAAGGGCGCGCTGTGGATGAAGTGCACCGAGGACGGTTTCACCGGCCCTGCAGCCCGCGCGGTCGATGAGGAAGCCGGCCCGATCCTCCGATCGGACTTCGGACTTACGGCGGGCGACCTCCTCGTGCTGGTCGCCGGACCGGACTCGGAGAGTTCTCCCTCGCTGGACGTGCTTCGCCGGCAACTGAGCGCCGAACTCGGAGCCGTGTCCGAAGGCGAAGAGTGGGTGTGGGTGACGGACTTCCCACTGTTCGAGGCCGATCCCGAAACCGGCGCTCCCGCGGCCAGCCACCACCCGTTCACGATGCCCGTGGACGTGACCCCCGAGGCACTGCTGGCGGATCCGCTCTCCGTGCGATCGCGCGCGTATGACCTCGTTCTGAACGGTACCGAGCTGGCCAGCGGCAGCATTCGCTGCCACGAACCCGCCCTGCAGAGGGCGATCCTCGAGGTGCTGGGCATGACGCCGGAGCAGGTGGACGCCCGGTTCGGCTTCCTCCTGGAGGCGTTCCGCTACGGCGTGCCTCCGCATGGAGGATTCGCGCTCGGTCTCGATCGACTCGTTGCCCTGATGGTGAACGCTCCATCCCTCAGGGACGTGATCGCGTTTCCGAAGACCACGGCAGCCCGGGGGCTGATGGAGGGAGCCCCCTCCGGCGTGGACGAGGAGCTGCTGGCGGACCTCGGCATCCGGTTGGCGGGGAAGCAGGCCGGGACTGATGACTGACTCGGACGCTGTGAGCTCGGGTTCGCTGGACGCGCCGGTGATCCAGCACCGTCTTTCGGCCGAGGGGGCCGATGAGTTGCTCCTGGCGGGGGTGAACGACGTTCACCTGAAGGCCCTGGCTCGGCTCGGTGACCTGCGCGTCATTCTCCGAAACGACCAGCTGATCCTCTCCGGAGACGTCGAGGCGGTCGAGCGCTGCGCTCCGGTCGCTCAGAGAATGGTCCGTATGGCTCAGCTCACGCGTTCCTTCGACCTGGCGGATGTGGAGCGCTACTTCGCCGAGGCCGGGAAGGAGCCCCTCAAGCCGGTACCGGAATCGGATGAGGAGGTCGTAGCACTTCCGGGAGCACGTAAGGTCATTCGACCTAAGTCAAAGGGGCAGAAGGAGTACCTGTCTGCGATCCGACAGAACGATATCGTCGTGGGCATCGGACCGGCCGGGACGGGGAAGACCTATCTGGGTGTGGCGATGGCCGTCGATGCCCTGGCCCGAAAGCGTGTGAGCCGCATCATTCTGACGCGGCCCGCAGTGGAAGCTGGCGAAGCGCTCGGCTTTCTTCCC
>JAUVPT010000292.1 GCA_030598525.1 Gemmatimonadota bacterium | reverse complement strand
TCAGGAACATCGCGACCAGGAACCCGAAGTCCCCTATCCGGTTCACGATGAACGCCTTCTTCCCTGCCGAGGCGAACTCGCGGTTCTCGTACCAGAACCCGATCAGCAGGTAGGAGCACAGTCCGACACCCTCCCAACCGACGAACATGATCGGGAAGTTCGCGCCCATCACAAGGATGAGCATGAAGAACACGAATAGATTCAGGTACGAGAAGTATCGTGAATACCCGGGATCCTCCCGCATATAGCCGATGCTGTAGACATGGATCACCGAAGAGACTCCGGTGACCACCAGCATCATGAGGATGGATAGCTGATCGAACTGTAGATCCACGCCGATCGACAGGTCACCGACCGCCATCCACGTCCACAGCGAAACGATCGCGGGATCATGCGGGATCGCGCCACGCATGGCCAGGAAGTTGGCCACCACGATGACGAAGGCTCCGATGATGGCCAGCGGTCCCACGACACTCGGCACG
Organism: Gemmatimonadota bacterium; assembly: GCA_030598525.1. Taxonomy (GTDB): domain Bacteria; phylum Gemmatimonadota; class Gemmatimonadetes; order Palauibacterales; family Palauibacteraceae; genus Benthicola. Next base: position 2,827 of record JAUVPT010000292.1, on the reverse strand, counting down.
CGCTTGTTGTCGCGCCACAGGAACGCCCCGAGACCGTTGATCACGAACCCCACGAGGGGGAGCAAAAGGATCAGCCCCGGGAGGACCGGGTGATACCCGGCCTCGGCGTGCTGCGCGACCCGAAGGAACGACTCGAGGAAGTTCACCATTTCAGGAGATTAAAGCGATCGACATCCACGAGCTCGTAATGCCGGAAGATGGCGATAATGATGGCCAGTCCAACCGCGGCTTCCGCCGTAGCTACGGCCATGACGAAGAACACGAACACCTGTGCCTCGATGCCCAATGATCTCGAGAATACGACGAGCGTCAGGTTCACCGAGTTGAGCATCAACTCGATGCACATGAGCATGATGATCGCATTGCGGCGCAGCAGTACGCCGGCCGTCCCGATCGTAAAGAGAAGCGCGCTGACTATCAGCGTATAGGTTTCGATATCCATTACCTACTCACGGTGCCTTTTGGCGCGACAGCACGATGGCCCCGACTATGGCCACCAGGAGGAGCAACGAAGTGATCTCGAACGGGACCAGGTAGCTCCGGAACATTGGCTCGGCCACGACCCCGACCGCGCCCTGTGACTGGAGCATCGCGTCCATCGTAGCCTGGCCCATCCCCCCTGCCATCGACGTCGCGTGGCCGCCCCGCAGCATAACAAGAAGCAGACCGAAAACGGCGCCCGCAACCGCAATGCCAAGCATGCGATACAGAGGGCCACGCAGGTCTGGTTTCGCCGTGCGACCGAGGTTCAGTAGCATGATGACGAACAGGAACAGGACCATGATGGCCCCGGCGTACACGATGAGGTTGACTGCCGCGATGAAATGCGCATCCAGAAGGACGAAGATCCCCGACAGCGCGAAGAAGGCCATGACAAGATACAGCAGGCTCGCCAGAGGATTCCGAGCAAACACCATGGCGGTGGCCCCACCGATCGCCATGACGGCGAACAACACGAAGAAAAAGTCTGCGATCATTCGGACGATGGGTCAGCGGGGTCCCACAGCGCCGTGACCGGATGGTCATTCTCGCACAGCCGGGCCAGGTCGTAGACCCAGCGCTCCCGGCTGTACTCGGCGTTTTCGTAGTGAACCCCTAGGTGAATCGCCTCGACGGGACACACTTCCTGGCAGAAGCCACAGAAGATGCAGCGGAACTCGTCGATCTCGTAGACCGCGGCGTACCGCTCCCCGTTCTCGTCCTCCGCCGGTATCAGTTTGATGCAGTTGACCGGACATACGGCCGGACACAGACCGCAGCCCACGCACTTGGCCCGGCCGTCCTCGTGAACCGCCATGCGATGCGTGCCACGCCAGCGCGGTCCAAGTTCCCATTTCTCATCCGGATACTGCTGAGTCGGCTTGTCCGCGTGCACGAAGTGCTTGAACGTGATCCGGAGCCCCTTGCCGATCGCTCGGACGTACGAACTCTCGCGCTCCGGCCTCTCGACGATCCTCACCTCACCCGGCATGTCAGTCTCCCTCTCCCTCGCCAACGGTCGCCGAAGCCGTGGCGGCTCCCGCCCCGGGCGTTGCCCTCGTCCGCGCTGTCGCTCCCCGGACCAGCCGACCGCGGTCCAGCACGAACAGGAAGATCAGCATGAGTACGAAGTTGAGGCCGAACAGGGCCGCGGAGAAGCCCAGTCCGACTGGAACGCCCGCCGAATCCAGCGCGACGATGGCGACCGCCATCAGCATGATGTACGCCATCAGCGCAGGAATGAAGACCTTCCAGCCCAGATCCATCAGCTGGTCATATCGGAATCGGGGAATCGTCCACCGGATGAACATGAAGAGCACGACGAAGAACGTCGTCTTCATGGTGAACGCCACCATCGTCAGCAGCGTCTTCCACCACGTGGGATCACCGATCACCGTGCCATCGGCGAGCACGCGGATGTTGTCGCCCTGCCAGAACGGAATGTCCCACCCTCCGAGGAAGAACACGGAAATCAAGGCCCCGGTGGTGATCAGGTGAAAATACTCGCCAAGGAAGAACATGCCGAACTTCATGGACGAGTACTCCGTGTGGTAGCCGCCCACGATCTCCGCCTCCGCTTCCGGTAGATCGAACGGGACCCGATTCGTTTCCGCAAGGCTCGAGACCAGCATAAAGAACCCTGAAAGCGTCAGGGGCAGCATGAACCACATGCCGTACGTCGCCGGACCGGCGGCAAAGGATTGCTGCATCGAAACGAGAACCGGCAATTCGACGTTGCCCGCCAGCATCAGCACCGGAACCAGGCTCATCGCCAGCCCGATCTCATAGCTGATCATCTGTGCCGAGCCGCGCAGTCCACCCAGGAACGAGTACTTGCTGTTCGATGACCAGCCGGCCATCACCACCCCATAGACGGCCAGCGAAGAGATCGCCAGGACGTAAAGGAAGCCGATCGGCACGTCAGCCACGATCATGTCCACACGGCCCCAGCGCGTGGGAAGCGGAGACCCGAGCGGAATGACCCCGAACAGCACGGTCGCGGGGAACAAGGCGAGAGCCGGAGCCAGGATGAAGAACTTCTTGTGCGCGGCCCCTGGCGTGACCTCCTCCTTGAGGATGAACTTGAGGCCATCGGCCATGACCTGCAGGATGCCCAGCGGACCCACGCGGTTCGGGCCGCTCCTGTCCTGCATGAAACCGGCGACTTTCCGCTCCATGTACGTCGACAGCGCGACGCCGAGCAGAAGGATGATGAAGAAGACGATGGTCTTCAGGATCGTGGCGACGACGAAGGCCGTGCCGGTGACCGCCTCCATTCTGCCCCCTATTCCACAGCGACGGCCGGCTGCCCGGCCTCGCTGAGAAGTTCACCCCTGAGGCCGAGTCC
>JAUVPT010000261.1 GCA_030598525.1 Gemmatimonadota bacterium | reverse complement strand
GGTGGCCGGACGAAACGTCAGCGACTGGGGCGACTTCGCGATGGCCCTGCTCGCGGTCGATGCGGGACCGCAGCTGCTGGTTTTCGCCGACGGTGAGAGCCTGCAGGTAATGATCCCTGACCTGGACGGGGATCGCATCCGGCTCCTTGCCTCGCTTCTTCCGCCATTGCCCGCGGTGCTCGGCACGGTGCAGCCGGGCTCGCCGGCGGAACGGGCCGGGCTCATGACCGGCGACCGTATCGCCGCGGTGGAGGGGATTCCGACCCCAACGTTCTACGAGTGGCTGGGCGCCATGCCCTCCTCCCCTACGAGCCCGGTCTCCCTGCGAATCCTGCGGAATGGAGTTGGGATGACGGTGCTCGTTCCGCAGCCCGATCGCGAGTTCGCGGCTGAAGGAAGCTTCGGGTGGCTCGGCGCACACCTGGGAACCGAGTTCCTCGACCAGGACCTGGGCGGAGCCCTCGCGTACAGCGCGGGTGAGGTCGGGCGCCATACGCGGCTGATCACCGAGAGCGGAAAGCTGCTCGTCACGGGCGCGGTGGGATTGCGGGAGGTCAGCGGGCCGGTCGAGATCGCGCGCATGAGCGAGCGGGCTTACCGGATGAACTGGCCGCAGTTCTTCGCGTTCGTCGCGTTTCTGTCGCTCAACCTCGCGATCCTGAATTTTCTTCCGATTCCGGTGCTGGATGGAGGACACTTCCTTCTCCTGACAGTCGAGGGCGTGATTCGCCGCCCCCTTCACCCGACGCTCGTGCGCTACACGAACATCGCCGGCGCGACCGTCGTGGTGTTCTTCATGAGCTTCGCCTTCCTCAACGATGTCCTGAAGCTGCTCGGGCGGTGAGCCGGGCGATTCTCCGCTTCGGGTCGCGGCCCGGAATCCGCCGCTGGACGCGCGCGCGAACCCACTCCATTCGATAGCTTGGGCCGGGGCTGCTCCGCAGTGGCGGCGGTCTCCGCGCCCTCAATCCATGATGGAGGGCGACTCCGGCAATTCACGAGGAATCCGATGCGATCTATGACGCGAGGCGCCTGGCGCGCCGCAAACCTGCTGTTCGTCGCCTCCCTGTTCCTGGCACCGGTTGGCGTGGCCCAGGACACCGACCCTTCGGCCGTCACGCTGGACCGGATCTATGGTTCAGCGGACTTCCGGGGAGACTTCTTCGGGCAGGCCCGGTGGCTCGAGGATGGCACCTTTTACACCACCCTGGAGCCGTCGGGAGCGGTGACCGGTGGGCGTGACCTCGTTCGTTACGAAACGGAGTCGGCCATCCGCACGATCCTGGTATCGGCCTCCCTTCTCATGCCTGAGGGGGCCGAAAGACCCATGTCGATCCAGGGTTACCAGTGGTCCCCCGATGGGACGAAGCTCCTCGTGTTCACGAACTCGCAACGCGTCTGGCGGCAGAACACGCGCGGTGACTACTGGGTCCTGGACCTGGAGGCGTACGACCTGCGACAGATTGGGGCCGACCGGCCCGAGTCCAGTCTCATGTTCGCCAAATTCGATCCGGCGGGTGAGCGCGTGGGTTACGTCAGCAAGCACGACCTCTTCGCGGAGAACATCGCCTCGGGTGAGGTCGTCCGGCTCACGGACGACGGCTCCGAATCCCTGATCAACGGGACGTTCGACTGGGTGTACGAAGAGGAGTTCTTCGCTCGCGACGGGTTCCGCTGGAGCCCTGACGGCGCGTCCATCGCCTTCTGGCAGCTCGACGCCGAAGGAGTGCGCCACTTCCTGATGATGAACAACACCGACTCCGTCTACTCGTACACCATCCCGGTCGAGTACCCCAAGGCCGGAGGCACCAACTCGGCGGCCCGGGTGGGCGTGGTTTCAAGCATGGGTGGAGAGACCACGTGGTGCGACGTGCCCGGCGACCTGAGGAACAACTACATCCCGCGCATGGAGTGGTCGGGAAATTCGGACGAGATCGTCATTCAGCGCATGAACCGGCACCAGAACACGAACCAGGTGATGTTGTGCGCCGCCGAGTCTGGAGCGACGCGGACGATTCTGACGGAGACCGATCCTGCCTATCTCGACGCGGTCAGCGACTGGGAATGGCTCGACGGCGACAAGGAGTTCACGTGGGTCAGCGAGCGATCGGGCTGGCGGCATCTGTACCGCGTGTCGCGAGACGGTGAGAAGGTCAGGGCCATCACCGACGACGAGGATGACTGGGAGATCATCGGCGTCCAGCGGATCGACGAGGACGGAGGCCGGGTCTACTTCACGGCTTCGCCCGAGACCGCGACGCAACGCTACCTGTACCGCGCGCGCCTCAACGGGCGGGGGGACGCCGAGCGGCTGACCCCGGAGGACCAGCCGGGAACGCACGGATACAACATTTCCCCTGATGCCCGGTTCGCCCTTCACACGTACTCGAGCTTCGGCTCCCCGTCGGTCACCGAGCTCATACGCCTGCCCGACCACCAGGTGATCCGGACGCTGGTTGACAACACCGGGCTCAGGGAGACGGTGGACGCGTTGGATCGCGGCGACTTCAAGTTCTTCCAGGTGGATATCGGCGACGCGCTTCTCGATGCCTGGATGATGTACCCGCCGGACTTCGACCCGTCGAAGAAGTATCCGATCCTGTTCTACGGGTACAGTGAGCCATGGGGCCAGACCGTGCAGGATTCGTGGGGCGGCGGCAACTACCTGTGGCACCTGATGCTGACCCAGCAGGGCTACATCGTGGCCAGCGTCGATAACCGCGGTACTCCGGGCCCGCGCGGACGGGAATGGCGGAAGGCGCTGTACCGGAACATCGGCCAGCTGAACGTGGCGGACCTGAGTGCCGCGGCCCGGGTCATCGTCTCCCGCCCCTACGTAGACGCCGAGCGCGTCGGAACGTGGGGCTGGAGCGGCGGCGGTGAGATGGCTCTCAACCTTCTCTTCCAGTACCCGGACGTCTATGGCACCGCGATAGCCGTCGCAGCGGTCTCGCACCAGAAGTACTACGACACGATTTACACCGAGCGCTACATGGGCCTCCCGGACGAGGCGGCCGAGGACTACGAGGCCGGGGCTCCCATCACGCACGCGAAGAACCTCGAGGGGAACCTGCTCCTCGTGCATGGAACAGCGGACGACAACGTACACTATCAGAACTTCGAGGCCCTGGTGAACGAGCTCGTGCGGCACAACAAGCACTTCACGATGCTCTCGTACCCAAACCGCTCGCATGGGATCTTCGAGGGCCAGGGCACGCGCCGGCACCTGTACACGGAGATGACGAGCTACCTCAACGAGAACATGGCTCCAGGCGGGATCCCGCAGGAGCCGACCTCGGACTGAGAGAGGACATCTGAGGCGGGCCTCCGTACGTGGGATCGGGAACAGGTAAACGCCCGGACCTCCCCGTCTGTCAGTAAAGCGTGAGGTGCGGGGTTCCCGTATCTTGTTCGACCGCGGCACGAGCCCGCGCCAAGCCAACGATGGTACCGCAGAACAAGGGTAATTCGATGACATTCGTGAAACGTGTGACCACCGGTCTGCCGACCCTCCTGGCCGTCTTCGCCCTCGTGGCGATCGCGCCCTCGAGTGGAGCCCAGGAGCCGACGGATGCCAGC
>JAUVPT010000334.1 GCA_030598525.1 Gemmatimonadota bacterium | reverse complement strand
GATGGGCTGGCCGACGCCTACAAGGCGGTGGGTCCGGCGCTTCTCGTCGTGAATGGCGTTTCGAAGCCGAGTGGTAATACGGGAAGCACGGTTATACTCGAGGGAAGATCGTTCGGTGACCTTGCCAGCCTGGGTCGCGTGTTCTTCACCGACGCTGCTGGACAGCCGGTGGAAGCGACAGTGGCCCTTTCCGCGAACTGGACGAACGAGTTCATCGTGACCACCGTTCCGTCCAGCGCAGAAACCGGCCCGGTGTGGGTCGAGACGCCTACGGGAGCGAGCGACTCGATCGAATTTCGCCTTGCGCAGTCCGCGAGCTTCAGTCCGTCTCTGATCAACTGGACCGCGACGACACCTCTACCTGAAGCCCTGCAGGGTCTGGGTGCCGTCTTCCTTCCCATCGAGACGGGACCGGCGTCCGGTCAACTCGTGTTCGTGACCGGGGGAGCCGATGGCGCGCTGTCCCCCAAGACGACGATTCGGTACTCGGAAATCGATGCTGCCGGTGAGTTCTCGACGTGGACGGACGGACAATCGCTTCTTGTGGGCCGCGCCTTCCACGGTGCCACCCTGGCCACACCGTTCAACGCCCTCGTGGACACACTGCAGGCGGGCCATCTGTACGTGGTCGGCGGTATCGATGACACGGGCGCTCCCGTGACGAGCGTGTTCCACAGCGCGGTGGAGCTCGACAGGACGAACGCCGTCTGGACCGAGGAGTCCGCGCTTCCCGTTCCGCTCCACTCCATGGGTGTCACCGTCTTCCGGTCGTGGCTGTACGTGGCCGGTGGCGCGACGGTGGGGAACGCACCGAGCGACGCAGTCTATCGGGCCCGCATCCAGGCGGACGGATCTCTCGGCGCCTGGGAGAGTCAGCAGTCCCTTCCCGTTCCGCTGGCCTACGCTCCGTTGGCGCAGAAGGCCGGCGTTCTCTACGTGCTCGGTGGTGAGACGGGGGCCGTATCTCCCGGCGACGCGACGCTGACGGGAACGCGAACCGGCGATATAGTTCGCACGACCCTGGACCTGCGGACCGGCGAGCTCGCCGACGCCCCCTGGACGCTCAATTCGAGCAGTCTCATCAAGAACCGCTCGAAGCACACGGCGGTTGCGGCGGGTGGTTGGGTTCTCGTGGGCGGTGGGCTGTACAACGGGGCTGCCACCTCATCGACCGAGCACTCGTTCGCCGCTATCAACGTGGACGGCAGTCTCGGCAGCTTCGGCGGCGCCACGGGTTCGCAGACGATCGATGCCGCTGGCGGAGTGCCATTCTTCAATCATACCGCCCTGGAATACGTGGACGCCGCAGGCGAAGCGCGTGTGGTTGTCCTGGGCGGTACCGATGTGACCGACCCGGGCACTCCCATCGCTGAGGTGTACTTCTACTGAGTCAGGGGCGGAGGTCTCCGACACCGGTTCGATCGCAGAGAGCCCGCCGCCTGGCGGGCTCTCTGCATTGAGTGTTCGAGTAATCCACGGGGCCGACGATCCTGAGATTGAGCATCATCCCCCCGAGCCTGCCGGTCGCCGGCCACGATCCTCAGACGTAAGTTGAAACCTGGTCGTCAGTGGACCCGACAATCCGCGAGGAGCTCACCATGGCGAAGTGGTTGGTCATTACGGCGAACGAGATGACGTTCGAGGACGTGTCCGGCGCGGACCTGCACAACGGAGCCATCCGCTACGTATTTCAGCGGAAAGAGGATGGCAGCTTCGGATCGATCGAAATAGACGGCCGGAGATTGCAGCCAGTTACGTCGATGGTCTACGTCCAGGGCAACACGGTCCACCTCCAGGTCGAATGACCCGCTCGCGTCGACGTGACATGACGGGCCAGACCACCGCCGGACACGTATATTGAACTCATGAGACTCCCGTCGATCGAGCAACTCGTCCGCGTGGGTCGGGGTTCCGCGGGCCGATTTCCCCTGATCGTGCTGTCGGCAGCCATCGCTGCGGCAGCCGGTGTGCTCCTCCCGGATTCATCGATCGAAGACACCCTCGTGGGCGTCCTCTACGTCGCCACCCTTGGGATTCCGCTTGCCCTGGCCGTCGATCTCACGGCGGAGCGGCGCGGGACGTCCGGGCGCACCCTCTGGATCGCCCGGCTGGTCGTTGTCGTGATCCTCGTCGCCGTCTACGTGGGTCGCCTGTCCTGGTCCGAACCCGTGCAGCTGCTGCGCTATGTCCAGCTTTCGGTGGCGGCTCATCTGCTCGTCGCCGTCGCCCCCTACCTGGGCGTCCGCGAGTGGAACGGCTTCTGGCAGTACAACCGGAGCCTGTTGCTGCGCTTCCTGATGGCCGCGGTATTCTCCGTGGTCCTCTACGTGGGCCTTACGATCGCCCTCCTGGCTGTGGACAACCTCCTCGGTGTAGACGTCCAGGAGGAGACGTATTTCCGGCTCTGGTCCGTGGTTGCCTTCCTGTTCAACACGTGGTTCTTCATCTCGGGCATTCCGGATGACCTGGAAGCCCTGGACCACCGCACCGACTACCCGCCGGCCCTCAAGGTCCTCGGCCAGTACATCCTGAGTCCGCTCGTCACGGTCTACCTGCTGATCATCACGGCCTACCTCGG
>JAUVPT010000197.1 GCA_030598525.1 Gemmatimonadota bacterium | reverse complement strand
CCAGAACTTCTTCACTTCTCGATCGTGCGGGACGACGTACACATCGTGGCTACCCAGTCCCTGATCCTCTCCGACGACGTCGGCTACGTCTTTCTGCGGCAATTCAGTCGCCAGGCAACCCAGGAGTTGCAAGTCGCGATCAACGATCTCCTCGCGCGTGGGGCCAGTTCCCTCGTGCTTGATCTCCGGTACAACGTGGGCGGCATTCTGCGCGAGGCGGTCGAGATATCGGACCTGTTCCTGGATCAGGGAGAGATGGTCGTCGATACCCGGGCCCGGGATCCGCGGGACAGCTATACCTTCACGGCGCCCGGACCGGATCGATACCCCGGGCTTCCCGTCGTCGTGCTGGTCAACACCTGGTCGGCCAGCGCTTCTGAGATCGTGGCCGGGGCCCTCCAGGATCATGATCGTGCCCTGGTCCTCGGCACCCGGACCTTCGGCAAGGGGGTCATGCAGAGCGTGTTCCCGCTTCCCGGCGGAAACTACCTTCGACTTACGACCGGAACCTGGTACACGCCGTCCGGCCGCTCCATTCACCGGTCGAGGGGTGAGGGAGACGACACGTTCGCCCTCGGCTCCGATGAGTTCAACGATGCCGTGACCGAGGCCGTCCAGCTGGGAATGGGATCCACCGATGGTTTCGTGGCGGCCAGCGATCCGGTTCTCGACGACGTTGAGGAAATGCCGGCGTACGAGACGGTTTCGGGGCGCGTGGTCTACGGTGGGGGCGGAATCGTGCCCGACGTTGTAGTGATGCCCGACACCCTGACCGTCGCCGAGCGGGAGTTGCGGCAGGTCCTGCTGGATTCTGAAGTCCCGTTCAACGATCTGGCGTTCAGGTTCGCGGTGAAGTATCACCGGGCTCATCCGGAACTGCGGGAGGATTTCCTTTTGACTTCCGAGATGCGGGGTGAGTTCCTCGACTACCTCGGGGAACAGACCGGAGCGGTGCTGGATCCGGACCTGGTGGACGCGGCGAGCGAGCTCGTGGATTTCCAGCTCAGCCGGCAGCTCGCGGCGGCCGCATTTGGAGAGGACGCAGGAACCAGGCGGGCGGTAGAGCGCAGTCGGCAGGTTGCGGAAGCCGTGCGACTGCTCGATGGGTCCGCGACTCCCGAGGAGCTGTTGGCGCTGGGCGAGCAAACGAGAGAAGAGCAGGCTGACGAGAAAATGGGACCGGAGAGCTGAACGAGTGAAGAGCAATAGAAGGAACTGGGTGCCGGCGGTAGCCGTGACGGTCATGGCCCTGGGTTCGGGCGGGTGGCTCCTGGAGCAGGGTGCGGGTGCGCAGGAAAGCACCGTGTATCGGGCCCGCCTGTTCGACGAAGTCCACCGCCTGGTGTCCGAGAGGTACGTCGAGGAGATGGACTCGTCGGACCTTTATCGAATGGCGATCGATGGCATGCTGTCCGAGTTGGGGGACCCGTACTCGGCGTTCATCAGCGCGGAGCAGGCGGATGACCTGGAGCTTGCGATCGAGGGCGATTACGGCGGTCTCGGGATTCGCATCCAGAAGGTGGGTGAGTGGATCACCGTCATGGGAGTGATCCCGAATTCTCCCGCCGAGCGTCAGGGGTTGATGACCGGGGACCGAATCGTCGGAGTCGAGGGCGAGTCCGCTCGAGGTTGGGACGACACGGAGGCTGTCGAGCGACTGCGCGGTCCCAAGGGCACGCCGGTTTCGATTTCCATAGGGCGGGTCGGGGCGCCTGAGCCCCTGAAGTTCACGATCGTCCGCGACGAGATCCACGTCGAGACGGTGAAGAGCTTCATGGTGAACGATCGGATCGGCTTCGTAGACCTGGATCAATTCAGCCGGGACGCACGGTCGGAGCTCGGCGACGCGATCCGTGACTTGCAGGAAAGGGGAGCCGAAGCGCTCGTCCTCGACCTGCGTGGGAACCCTGGCGGCCTCTTGGACCAGGGGGTCGCCGTGTCGGACCTGTTCCTCGCGCGAGGCGCCGGCATCGTCGAGACCCGGTCGCGGGTCGAGGATCAGAACTTCACGTTCGGTGCGCCGAACGACGAGGAATTCCCGGGGCTGCCGATCGTGGTGTTGGTCAACTACGCCAGCGCCAGCGCATCGGAGATCGTGGCGGGCGCCCTTCAGGATCACGACCGGGCATTGATCCTGGGTACGCCGACCTTCGGCAAGGGATCGGTTCAAACCGTGTTTTCGCTGCCGGGCGGTAACCACCTCAAGCTGACTACGGCGGGCTGGTATACACCCAGCGGCCGGTCCATCACACGGGACGCCATGCACGTTTCCGGCGATGACCTGTCGGACGCGGTGACGGCGCAGATGTCGGCAATGCGAGGCATCGCAGTCGATACCGCGGGCCTGGAGGTTTTTCTCACTTCGGGTGGGCGCGCCGTCTACGGCGGAGGCGGTATCACACCGGATGTCATCGTTCCTGACACCACTACGCTGGACGAAAGAGAACTCGAGCGGGCCGTGGGGCGCGCCGGATTCTCACTGAATCAGCTCGCCTTCCGTTTTGGCGTGGAGTGGACGAACGACCATCCCGATATCGATCTGGACTTCGTCGTGACGCCGGAGATGCGGCAGGAGTTCTTCCAGGTGATCTCGGAGATCGACGAGCTCGAGGTAGACCGGGAGTTGTTCGATCGGGTGGAAGCGAGAATCGATCGGTTCCTGGAGGCCCAGATCGCCAACTCGGCGTTCGGTGAGCTGGAGATGTTCAAGCGCTATGAAACTCAGAGCCCCATGTATCTGGAAGCGGTGCGGCTTCTCGGTGAGGTGAGCACTCCCGAGGACCTTCTGAGCCTGGCCACTCCGGTCGCCCCGGGATCGCGTATCGCGGAGGGAGAACTTGCCGGAGCCGGTTCGCCTGCGACTGATGGAGGCAACTGAACCCTTGGAAACGCCCGGCTGTCCATAGCGTTTCCATACCGTTCAACGACAGGCGCCCCTGTGCCGAGTGATTCGGCCGCAGGGGCGCTTGTCATTGGAGGCTCTTCACCTCCCACCTGAGATGTAGTCCGACGGAGTGAACTACTCCCGGACGCGATCCTTCAGGCCCTTACCAGCGCGGAAGGAAACGCTGTTGCGCGCCGCGATGGTGATTTCCTGGCCCGTCTGCGGGTTCCGGCCCTTGCGAGCCTTCGTCCGGCGGGTCTTGAACGTACCGAAGCCCGTGATCGTCACGTCGTTGCCGGCGTCCAGCTCGATGGCAATGATCCCCTCGCGAGGCTTCGTCGAGAAGACACAGTCGATGACTTCCATGGCCTTGGCCTTGGAGAGATCACACTTGCCGGCGAGCTTTTCAGCGAAGTCCTGTTTCGTCACGCTACATCTCCTGTCTGGTGAGAACTGGGAGTCACGAATACCTCAGATAGGCCCATTATGTACGATCCATTCGAGGTTGGCAAGACGGAAAGCCGCGGAACTCGGGGGCAGATCGTGGTACGCCTCCCGCCGCCGGTCCGCGGTGGGTCCGACATCGAGCCTTCTGTCAGCCGGAGTCCGGTCTCCGGCGCTTCGGGGGCAAGGGAGCGAGTGCGCTCGTTCGGTCATGTAATTGACCGATCCCGGCCTGGCTTGACGCAGCCCTTTCTCCAGCAGCGTCACCCCGGAGACATGAATCCGAAGAACGGTTATGAGAGCCGGGCTGACGGCCGTCCATCCGCCGCTTAGGCGAGGTGGCGATCACGCGAATACCCTACCAAATCAACGCATCACAGAAAATGTCGGGGGTGACGGGTGTAAGGCACAGGCCCGTCGAAACCTGTCCGCCGCTCCCTGGATCGCCTCTGAACGCCGCGAGCCCAGCGTCGTCCACAGCCTCGAGCGCGAAGCGGTCCACGGGACCAGGGCCTGCAGCAAGAACCTTCCACCGGCCGGTCCACGAATACGAGGCGCCACCGTTTTCCCGCCAGCGGGCGAAGCGCCGGCCCTCGGGCTGGCCGCTGTTTCTCCGGTGGATACGGACCGACAGGCAGATTCCCCATCCGGCTGCCAGACCGAGCAGAAGCCGAGAGCGAATCGGCCGGCCGCCACCTCTCGGTGAGTCCGCAGAAGGTAGTTTGACGTAGGTGCAGCGGGCGTGGAGATTTGGTCGCCGGTCGGACGCGGCGGTCAGCCGGAATTGTTCCAGTCCAGCGGTTCCCGGGATGAGGTTCTCGTGGGTCGCTGAGCCACAGATGAGGAGGTCGACGGAATGGTGCGAGCGAAGGTGCGGTGGACCGGAACGATGGCTCTCGTGGTCGCGATGTTGGGGACCGGGTGCTCGGGCGGGAGCGGCGACGCGGAAGAGGCTCAGGACGCAGCTCAGCAGACGGCGGTGCAAGCCGAGCCGACCCGGGCCCTGTCGTCGGCGCAGGTGATCACCTCGGCCGAGCTCGTGGAGCGCCTCGAAGGCCCGTCCACGCCAGTCATCCTGGATGTGAGAACT
>JAUVPT010000038.1 GCA_030598525.1 Gemmatimonadota bacterium | reverse complement strand
CAGCGTCGTGACCAGTTTGATCAGTCTTTCGGCTTCCCGTCCCTCTACATTCACGGTGGTGGCGGGGATCAAAGCCAACTCGGCCTCTTCGAACTCGATTCCCCGCTCACGGAGACTGTCCTGGACCATGTGGAAATCCGCGACCGAGGTGGTGAGTATGTGGAGACCATCCTCGGTGCGCATGTCCTCGGCTCCAGCGGCTAGCGCTGACTCGAGGGCCGCTTCCTCATCGTAGCGTTCCACGTCGAGATAGATCTGGCCCTTCCGCTCGAACATCCACGCGACCGAGCCGCTCTGGCCGAAGTTGCCCCCGCCCTTGCTCATGATATGCCGGATCTCGGCCACGGTGCGGTTCGTGTTGTCCGTGACGCACTCGAGGAAGATGGCCACGCCGCCCGGGCCATAGCCCTCGTAGGTGGTCTCCTCGAAGGTCATGCCCGGCAACTCTCCCGTACCCCTCTTTACGGCACGGTCGATGTTCGCCTGCGGCATGTTCTCGGCTTTCGCGTTGGCGATCGCCGTACGCAGACGCGGATTGAAGTCGGCATCGCCACCGCCCTGACGAGCGGCCACGGCGATCTCGCGCCCCATCTTCGAGAACCGCTTTCCCCGGGCCTGATCATTGACCGCCTTCTGGCGTTTGATCTGCGACCACTTGCTATGTCCGGACAAACGTCCTCGCTCTGTACATGGGCGCCGCGATCAGCGGTGCTCCTCTTCCTTCCGGGCTTCCGCCTCGGCGATGATTTTCTTGGTCACGTCCGCAGGAGCCGGCTCGTATCCCGACAGGTCCCGCGCATGGGCGCCTTTGCCCTGCGTCAGCGAACGCAGCGCCGTCGAGTAGCGATACATCTCGGCCTGCGGCACCTTCGCCTTGACGACCTGCCAGTGCCCGTCCGCTTCCATGCCCATGATGCGGCCACGACGCTGGTTGAGATCGCCGATGACCTCGCCCATGAACTCCTCGGGCGTTCGAACCTCCACGTTCAGGATCGGTTCGAGAATGATCGGACGCGCGTCCCGGGCTACCTTTTGAAAGGCCATCGATCCGGCGACCTTGAAGGCCTGCTCGGAGCTGTCCACGGCGTGATACGACCCGTCGTAGCACTCCACGGCGACGTCCACCACCTGATAGCCGGCGAGGATGCCCCTGGAAAGGGCTTCCCGGACGCCCTTGCCAACGGCCGGCACGAACTTACTGGGGATCACGCCGCCCACGATCTTGCTGATGAACTCGAAGCCGTCACCGCGAGTGCGAGGCGCAAGGCGAAGCCAGCAATCTCCGTACTGACCCCGGCCGCCCGTCTGCTTCTTGTACCGGCCCTGGCCCTGTGCCTTCTTGGTGATCGTCTCGCGATACGCGATGCGTGGCGCTTCCGTTTCCACGGCCACGGCGAACTTCCGCTTCAGGCGCTCCATCGCGACATTGAGGTGGAGCTCGCCGAGCCCGCGGGCGATCGTCTGGCCCAGCTCCGGCTCGAACGCTGCTATGAAGGTCGGGTCCTCCTCGTGAACCCGGTTCAATCCGTTGGCCAGTCTGTCTTCCTCTCCGCGCGAGGTCGGATGAATGGCGATCGAGATGTCCGGCTTTGGCCAGTTGATCGGGGCCAGCCGGAGGTCCTTGCCCTGGGCGCACAGGGTATCCCCCGTGTGCGTGTCCTTGAGCTTCGCGACGACACCTATGTCGCCGGCGTGCAGGACCTCGACCTCCGATCGGCTTGCGCCGTCCGGCGTGGCCGGGTGGGTCAGGCGCTCCGTGGTCGAGCGACCCGGATTGGCCACGGTGATGCCTCCACGAACGGAGCCGGAGAAGACCCGGAAGTACGTCAGCTCACCGACCCGTGGCTCCTGCGTCGTCTTGAATACGATCGCCGTGAGCGGCTCCGAGTCCAACGGCCGAAGCTCGGTGACGTCGCCCTTCGCGTTCGTGACCTCGACGGATCCGGCGTCGACGGGCGACGGCATGAGTTCGACCAGCTTGTTCATGACGGCACGGACTCCGCGCCCGCTCTCTCCTGATCCGCAGAAGATCGGGAACAGCTCGCCGCGCCACATCGCCGCCGACATGGCAGCCAGCACCTTTTCGCGATCCAGCTCCTCACCCTCGAGATAGGCCTCGAGGAGCTCGTCGTCCGTGGCAGCGATCGTCTCGATCAGTTGTTCCCGGTACTGCCCGACCGTATCCAGCAACTCACCCGGGATCTCCGTCTCTTCGTACTCGCCCTTCGATGATCCGGCCTTGTAGATGTGCGCCTTGTTGGAGAACAGGTTGACGATGCCGCTGAAGCCATCGCCGGCTCCGATCGGCACCTCGACCGGGATCGCCTCTCCCGACAGGGTGTCACGGATCTGGTTGAAGCACTTCTCGAAGCTCGCGTTCTCCTTGTCCATCATCGACACGAACAGCATTCGTGGCAGGGAGCGCTTGGCGCAGGCCGACCACACACGCTCCGTACCGACCTCCACGCCGTTGATGGCGCTCACGACTACCAGGCCACCGTCGACTACCCGGACACCGGCCTCCACCTCACCGAAGAAGTCCAGGTACCCGGGCGTATCGACCAGATTGATCTTCGTGCCCATCCACTCGGCCCGTCCCATGGCCAGGTTGATGGAGATACCGTGATCGTTTTCTTCCGGAGTGAAATCCGTGTGCGCAGTGCCACTCTCGACCGAACCACGCCGCGTGGTGGAACCGGCTATGAAGCACATGGCGTCCACCAGCGTCGTCTTGCCGCTGCCGCCATGACCGAGAACTGCGATGTTTCTGATGTCGGAGGAACCGTACTCGGTACCCATCGCACCTCACCTCCTGTCGGGGGTTACGTCCAACGGCCTCCACCGTGCGGTGGGGGGCCACATAGTAGAAAAGACGTCGCGCTCTGGAAAGGGGCGGCGCCGACCTCAGTCCGAGCCACGATAACGACGACTCATGTCGTCAAGATACGCTCTCTCTTTCGTCGTCAGCGACTCGATTCCGGAGTCCCGGATCTTGTCCAGGATCCGATCGACTTCGTCCAGTGCGTCTCCGTCCACCGGGCGGTTCCTTCGCCGCTTGTCCGCCGTCCTGGTCCGGTCGATCACTGACTTTCCTTGTTCCACGCCGAATTTCGCCCGCCGTGGGTTCATCCGGCGCAGCCTCGTTTCGATCCGGTCACCGTATCGCAAGTAGATCCACGCGGTTGCTGCCCCGCCGAGGTGGGCCCACGTCGCTACACCACCACCCATATCGCCTCCGAGCGCGGAACGCATGGCCAGGAGATCGAGGACGATGACGACTCCGACGAGATACTTGACCTTGACGGGAATGATGAACCAAAGGAGCACACGCGCGTCCGGCCACTTCAAGGCAAACGCCAGCATCACTCCCATGAGGGCGCCCGATGCCCCGATGACCGATACCGGCCCGATCCACCGGTACAACAGCACCGAGGTCAGGGCGGCTCCGACTCCGCACACCAGGTAGAACTTCAGGAACTCCCGCCCACCCCAGGCCCGCTCGAGCGGCGGGCCGAAGAAGAACAGGATCAGCATGTTGAAGAAGACGTGCCCGAAACCGTTCGCGTGGACGAACATGTAGGTGACCACGGACCACGGATGCCGGAACACGTCGGGTGTGGAGAAGCCGAGCGTGTCCACGGCCCATGGGAACGACACCAGACCCAGCACGCTGATCGAGAGGAATACCGCGAAGTTCGCTGCGAGAAGCCGCTTGACCCACAGAGTGAGGGCATTGCCCAGCAGGCCGCCCCCCCCACCTGGCCCCCTGTAGCCGCCAGTCCGGCCGCTCCAACTATTCCCCCCGTAGCCCCCGCGGCGGCGCGAATCGTAGTTCCGGTCGGCGAATCCCATCAGCTGCGGTCCGCTCCGCCCGCCCGCCGCATGGCCGAACGGGCGATCCGATCGCACAACTCCGGGAACCCGATCCCCGCGGCGGCCGCGGCCTTGGGCACCAGGCTCGTGGAAGTGAGTCCGGGCAGGCTGTTCGCCTCGAGGCACCAGAACGACCCGTCCTCCGCCCGCCTGAAGTCGACCCGGCTGTAGGAGGTCTGCCGCAGGGCCCGATAGGCCCGTACGGCGAGGTCCTGCAGCCGCTCCGTCTCGACGGGAGACAGGTCGGCTGGCGCCTCGTACCGGGACATGCCTGCCGAGTACTTGCACTCGTAATCGTAGATCTCGTGACTCGGGATGATCTCCACGGGCGGCAGCGCCTCGCCTTCGAGGACCGCGACCGTGAGTTCGCGTCCCGGGATGAATGCCTCGCACAGGACGTCGTCGTCGTAGCGAGCCGCAAGTTCGATTGCCGATTCCACGTCATCCTCTGCCCGCACTACGGTGAGACCGACCGTGGACCCTCCCGATGCCGGCTTCACGACGAGCGGCAGGCCGAGCTCCTCCACGATCTCCCCGGGTGTCGCCGAGGCCCGGGTCCACTCCGGCGTGGGCACCCCCGCGAACGCGAACAGCTCCTTGGAAATCCGCTTGTCGAAGGCAACCGCGCTTCCGAGGCACCCGCTGCCCGTGTAGGCGACCCCGGCCAGGTCCAGCAGTCCCTGGACCGTGCCGTCTTCCCCGAACTCGCCGTGCAGCGCGAGGAATACCACGTCGGCCCGCCGCACAGCCGGCAGGTCCGCCAGGGCCGCTCCGACGGCAGAGCTGCCGAGTCGGGCCAGCTCCTCGATTCCCGGAGGATCCGCGCCGACGGCCCCACCCAGCATCCTGGCTTCTTCCTCGGGCAGTACCGCTCCGTGGGCGGGATCCACCGCGACGATCTCGTGACCCTGCTCCCGAAGCGCGGCCACCACGGCCCGACCGGTGGCGAGCGATACGTTTCGCTCCTCGTTGGTCCCACCGAGGACAACGGCCACGTTCATGGGCTCACTCATCCTCTCGTCCCGGGGGCGTGCTCGCCCGGTCTACCAGGTCTCCCATTCCGTTCGCCTCGAGCCACTCGTCGTTGAACACCTTGGACAGGTAACGCTCGCCGGTGTCGCACAGGATGGCCACGACGCAGGCCTCCGGGTCGTTCACCTCGCGGGCCACTTCCGCTGCAATGTGCACGATCAAACCCGTGGAGCCGCCGACAAACATTCCCTCTTCGCGCGTAATGCGTCGTGCCATATGGAAGGACGTGCGGTCGTCGACCGTCCGGAACTCGTCGATCCAGTCGAAGTGAAGCGTTCCCGGGAGCTTGTCGTTCCCGATGCCTTCTACCTTGTACGGGGCCCCTTCGCCGATCTCTCCCGTTTCGGAATACCGCGTGAAGACCGACCCCTCGGGGTCGCCCGCGATCACCCGGACGGACGGGTTCCGTTCCTTGAGGTAGCGCGCCGCGCCGCTGATCGTCCCGCCGGTGCCCGGCGAGGCGACGAAGTGGGTCACGCGACCATCGGTCTGCTCCCAGATCTCGGGACCGGTCGTCCGGTAGTGCGCCTCGGGATTGACCGGGTTGTAGAACTGGTCTGCCAGGAAGGAATTCGGCGTCTCGTCGGCGATGCGACGGGCCACCGTGGCGTAGTACTCGGGATGGTCCGGATCGACCGTGGGTGTGACGATGACCTCCGCGCCGAACGCCCGCAGGAGCCGCACCTTCTCGTCGCTCATCTTGTCTGGAATGGTGAACACACACCGATATCCCTTCACGGCCGCAACCACGGCCAGTCCGATTCCCGTGTTGCCCGAGGTGCCCTCGACGATCGTGCCGCCAGGCCGCAGCTGGCCTTCGTTTTCGGCCGCCTCGATCAAGGCCACGCCGATCCGGTCCTTCACCGAACCGCCCGGGTTGAACGACTCGGCCTTCAGGTACACCGGCGTGCGCGCTCCGTCGGTAACCCGGTTGAGTCGGATCAGCGGGGTCCACCCGATGGTCTGGAGCACGTCGTCATACGGTTTCGGATGCGGCCTATGGCTCATCGGGACGTGCCTCCGGTCTCGGATATATGACGGGCAGGCGTCCCCAGATCCGGATCGGGTTCCCGCCCTGTTCGGCCGGCTCCCATACCAGGTGCTGGGAATTGGCGATCGCCGCCGAATCCAGGGCCCGGTCGCCGCTTGACTGCAGCACGAACGCGGAGTCCACCGACCCCGTTTCCGAGATCAGAATCTTCAGAACGGTGGTGCCGCTGGCGCCGTACGACCAGGCCGAGGGCGGGTACTCGAACGGGTGCAGCGAGTCGACGCGCACGGGCGGCTTGAGCGGTGCGTTCTGAACACCGATCCTGAGCCCTCCGGCTGCCGGGTTCACCGTGTCCGCACAGCCGATCACGGTAGCAGGAAGCGCGAGAGCGCAGGCTATGGGCCACGACCGGAACCGCGGGCTCTTCCGGTGTCCTTTCGCCGACCTCACGGCCCCTCCTCGTCCGCCATCCGGCGAAGCTCTTCCAGTGCCACGAGAGCCTCGATCGGCGTCATCCGCTCGGTATCGAGATCCGACAGCCTCTCCACCAGGCGAGACGGTCGCAGGTCGAACAGGGTGAGCTGGCCGCGCTCACGCTCTCCCAGATGGCTCAACCGCGTGCCGCCGCCGGGACCGTCCTCCAGTTCGTGCAGCACGGTAAAGGCCCGCTCTATCACCTCGCGAGGAACGCCGGCGAGTCGGGCGACGTGCACTCCGTACGAGCGGTCGCAGCCCCCGGGTTCCAGCCGTCGGAGGAAGACGATATCCTCGCCCGTCTCGCGGACCGCCACGTTCCACGCCGTGACGCCCGCGAGCTTGTCGGCCAGTTCCACCAACTCGTGATAGTGGGTAGCGAAGACGGTCCGCGCCCCGATCCGGTCGTGGATGAACTCCGTCACGGCCCAGGCGATGGCCACGCCGTCGTAGGTCGATGTCCCGCGACCGATTTCGTCAAGGAGAATAAGGCTCCGGTCGGTGGCCCCGCTCAGGATGGCGGCCGTCTCCGTCATTTCGACCATGAACGTGCTCTGGCCACGCGCCAGGCTGTCGGAGGCTCCCACGCGGGTGAAGATCCGGTCACACACGCCGAGCGTAGCCGAATCGGCCGGAACGAATGACCCGCTCTGGGCCATGAGCGCGATCAGGCCCATCTGGCGCAAGACCGTGGACTTCCCGGCCATGTTGGGGCCCGTCAGAATCATGACGAATGCGTCGCGGTCCAACTCGACGTCGTTTGGGATGAAGTCCTCGCGGGCGATCATCTGCTCGACCACGGGGTGCCGGCCCGCCTGAATCTTCAGGCCGAATCCCGCGGTCATCTCCGGTCGCACGTACCCGTTTCGCTCCGCCACGTCAGCGAGCGCCACGTGCACATCCAGTTTCGCAACGCGTTCAGCAGTGTCCTGGAGCCGGCTCGTGGCAGACGCAAGGGACTCCCTGAGCGCGGCGAACAGACCGGCCTCCAGTGCCGCGATCCCGGATTCGGCGTCCAGGATCTTCTCCTCCCCCTCTTTCAGCTCGGGCGTCACATACCGTTCGGCATTCGAGAGTGTCTGCTTCCGCATGTACCGATCGGGTACCCGGCCCAGGTTGGTGCGCGTGACCTCGATGTAGTATCCGAAGACCTTGTTGTAGCCGATCTTGAGGCTCTCGATCCCCGTGCTCTCTCGCTCGCTCCGCTGCAATCCGGCGATCCAATCCACGGCGCCGTCGCGCAGACCGCGAAGTTCGTCGAGCTCGGCCGAATACCCCGGACGTATCACGCCTCCGGCCGAGAGCAGGGCCGGCGCCTCCGGATCGATTGCGCCCTCGATGGCCTCACGCACGTCGTCCAGCAGGTCGAATTCCCGGAAAATGTCCTGCAGGCGGGCCGCTGCGGGGTCGCCTGCCGCATCGAGGATCGCGGGAAGCGCGCTCAGCGACCGGACGAGCGCAAGGAGTTCCCGGGGGTTGACCCGCCCGGCAGAGACCTTTGCCGCGAGACGCTCCAGGTCCTGCACGTGACGGAGCGCCTCTCGCATTGCGCGCCGGTCGCCCGATGACTCGCGCATTTCCGCGACCGCTTCAAGCCTCGCCTCGATCTCCGGCAGGTTCACCAGGGGAGCGAGCAGCCGACGTCTCAACATCCTGCGACCCATCGGGGTGAGCGTGCGGTCCAGCACGTGCAACAGAGTCGCCCCCGCATCGCCGCGGATCGGCTCCACCACCTCCAGGTTCCGTCGCGTCATTTCGTCCAGGTGCAGGTAGTGGCCCGACCGTTCGACGCGAGGTTCCTTGAGGTGTCCCGTCCCACCCGGCCGCACTTCCTCCAGGTAACCGAGGACGGCACCGATGGCGCCAAGCATGTGCGGGTTCTCGCCGACATCGAGTCCGAATCCCGCAACATCCCGGACACGATACAGTCTCTTGATTACCTCGGCGGACACGTCCGGGGCGAAGCGCCAGGCCTCCCGCTCGGTCACTATCCAGGGACCCTCGGGCAGCGGCGCGGACTCCGATGCCGTCACCACTTCCGCCGGCTCGAGGCGCGTGAGTTCGTCGGCTACGGCGCCCAGGGCACACTCCCGCACCTCGACTTCACCGGTGGAAAGATCGGCAGTGGCAATGCCCACCGGTCCGGTCCCGGCCACCGCCGCTACGAAATTGTTCCGTCCGGCGTTGAGGAGTGAGTCCTCCAGGGTGGCCCCCGGCGTCACAACCTCCGTGACTTCCCGGCGGACGATTCCCTCGGCCTCCGAAGGATCCTCGACCTGCTCGCAAATGGCGACCCGCCGGCCCTGGCGGACGAGCTTGGGCAGATAGTCGTCGATCGCCTTGGCGGGAACTCCGGCCAGGGGCACATGGCCGGCACCGCCGTTGTTCCGCGAGGTCAGCGTGATGCCGAGCAGGCGACTTCCCTCCTCGGCATCCTCGAAGAACATCTCGTAGAAGTCGCCGACCCGGAAGAACAGGATCGAGTCCGGGTGGCGAGCCTTGACGTCCAGGTACTGCTGGATGAGCGGCGTGTTCGCCGCGGCTCGGCTCACGGCTCCCCCGGAACCACGATGCTCTCGAAGCCGGCCTCCGCCAGGCTCACGGCGTGTCGAGCCGCTTCCTCGCGGCCGGCGTATCGGCCGGAGCGAACCCGGTACAATCCGCCTGGATCCCCGGGCTCGACCACGCGCGCCGCCGCGCCTGAGGCCACTACACGATTCCTGAGCTCTTCCGCCGTCTCTCTCGAACTGAAGGCCCCCAGTTGCACGGAGAACGACTCCGTGGCGGCCACCGCGCTCCGGGGATCGCGGCAATCCTCCAGCGCCGACCGGACAAGCTCACGGTCTGACCGGGTGGCAGGGCTTCCCTGCAGCGAAGCGGCGGCCTCCCAGGCGGCGCAGGCACCCGCCAGGTCACCGGCGGCGGAGCGCACGTTTCCCGTCCACAGCCAGGACGTGAAGGTCAGCGGATTGCCCGGAAAATCGGCCCGCATCCTCGCCAGGTCCTCTTCCGCGTGGTCGAGGCGCCCCTCGGCGACGTACAACTGCGCGAGCCTGAGCCGGGCCGCGGCGCCATAGCGGTCGCCGGCCCGCACGGCGACCCACAGGTAGTCCACGCGGGCCGAGTCCAGGTCCGCCGTCAGGCGCGCCCTGAGAAACCGCGCCCGCTCGACATCGGCTTGCCGATCGAAGGCCTCCGGAGAAGCGAACCAGTCGTCGAGGAAACGGCGTGCTTCATCCGGCTGCCCGAGATCGGCCGCACGTTCCACCGAGTCGAGGACCGGGCTGGACTGTCCCGCCGCGGAGGGCGCGAGACTCGCACCCGCCGTGAGGAACAGGGCGGTCCAGCCGGCAAGGCGCCACCCGTTCAGAACGGGATTCAGGAGAGCGGGTCGCATCACGATCGCCCTTCCGCCTGCATCGCCTGGAGTCCGAGCAGGAGTTCCTCGAGAACGGCCCCGTCGCGACCCCCCCCGGTGGTCTTGGACCGACCATCCGCACGCCGGAGCAGCCGGAGGGCCCGGTCGACCTCCTCGCCGCTCCAACGCCGCGACTGATTGACGAACGCACGCACCTTGAACTTCAGGTACGGCTTGCCCACGTCGCCCAGGGTGCGCTCGAGGAGAGACGCCCCTCCCTCCGCCGCAATGCCAAGAAGCACGTGGTGGTCCGTCATCGCGTTGATCAGTCCCACGGCGCTGGAGTCAGGGGCCGAGAGAAGGGTCGGCAGATCGCTCAGGGCTGTCCGGTAGTCGCGTTCCGCGACCGAATCGAGCCACGCCCACCGATTGACCGGCCGGACATTGGGCACGAGCTCGGCGATTCGCTCGATCGTCACCGTAGCTCCGTCCCCGGTGGAAGCCAGCTTCTCCAACTCGGCCTCGAGCAGGCTGAGGTCTGCGCCCACGGCCGCGGCCAGGGCCTCGGCGGCGCGGGCGTCCAGGAGAATCCCGTGCTTCTCCGTGGCCCGCTCGATCAGCCAGCCGGGAATCTCGGCATCACGCGGGGCCGCCCACTCCAGTGCGACGGCTCCCTGCTTCATCTTCCGATAGAAGGCCTTGCGAGACCCCTTGGGAATCTTCGCCGTCACCACGAACGTGAGTTCGGGCGGTGTTCGTTCGAGCACCTGCTCGACGACACCGCATCCCGTCGGGGTCAGGCGCTCGGCGCCGAACAGGGCCACGACGCGGCGGGGGGCCATCACGGGCGGCATCGCCAGCGATGCCGCCAGGGCTTCGGGACTGACCTCCGAAGCTCGATAGGTGTCGAGATTGAAGTCACGGGTGGCCGGGTCGATCGCCGCTTCGACGAGGGCGCGAGCGGCATCGTCGCGAAGCCGCTCCGCATCGCCGTGGAAGAAGAACACGCCCTCGACGTCACCCCGATCAACGAGATCGCGCAGACTGCGATCTGCCGCGAGGCTCAAGCGATCTCCCGCCGCGGGACTCCGCGGTCCATTTGCAT
>JAUVPT010000048.1 GCA_030598525.1 Gemmatimonadota bacterium | reverse complement strand
CGCCATCCCGGATCCGGTAGTTCAGGGTATCCGAACGCACGTCGAGTTCGGCCGCGAGGCCTGCCTCCTTCAGCGTACCTACGATCTCGGCGGCGCCCGCCGCCTGATCGTCCGTGATCGGCAGCACACGAACCTGCACCGGAGCAAGCCATACCGGGAACGCACCCGCGAAGTGCTCGATCAGGAAACCCGTGAACCGCTCGAGGGTCCCGAAAATGGCACGGTGGATCATCACCGGCCGATGCGGCCTGTTGTCCGGTCCGATGTACTCGAGCTCAAAGCGCTCGGGAAGATTGAAATCGAGCTGAATCGTCGCACCCTGCCACTCTCGCCCGATAGCATCCTTGAACTTGATGTCGATCTTCGGGCCGTAGAACGCCCCGCCGCCCTCATCGACGCCATACGGTCGGCCCACCCGGTCGAGGGCCTGCCTGAGATCCGCCTCCGCCCGGTCCCACACTTCGTCGGCGCCTATTCGTTTTTGCGGTCGGGTCGCGAAGTCGAGCCGGTACTCGAGCCCCAGTGTCCCCATCACCTCATCGACCAGATCGATACAGGTGAAGATCTCGTCCTCGACCTGGTCCGGCGTGCAGAACAGGTGCCCGTCGTCCATGGTGAGCATTCGCACCCGCAGAAGTCCGTGCAGTGTGCCGGATCGCTCGTGGCGGTAGACGTTGGCAATCTCCGACAGGCGTAGCGGCAGGTCCCGGTAACTGCGCTGGCGGGCGGCGTAGATCAGGGTGTGGCCCGGACAGTTCATGGGCTTCACCCTGAACGCCTCACCTTCGTCTTCCGCCTGCATGCTCGGGTACATGTTCTCGGCGTAGGCCGGGAGGTGGCCGGACCTGTGAAACAGCGCCTCACTCGCTATGTGGGGCGTGTACACGAATTCGTAGTCCTGCTTCAGAAGCAGATCCTCGATCCAGCGCCTGAGCTTCATCTGGATCCGGGCGCCCTTCGGGTGCCACGCTACCAGGCCGGGACCGAATTCCTCATGGAAGCTGAACAGGTCCTGGTCCTGGCCGATCTTTCGATGGTCGCGTTTCTTCGCCTCTTCGAGCTGCGTCAGGTAGGCCGCCAGGGCCTTCTTGTCGTAGAACGCGGTGCCGTAGATACGCTGAAGCATCTGACGGGTCTCGTCACCCCTCCAGTAGGCCCCGGCGCCCGAAAGCAGCTTGAAGTGCTTGATCTCGTCCGTCGATGCCACGTGCGGACCGCGGCACAGGTCTGTGAACGGACCGTCCGTATACGTGGAGATGGTCTCCCCTTCCGGGATTTCGGCCAGGCGCTCCAGCTTCAGAGGATCGTCCGCAAACAGGTCCTCGGCCTCCGCCAGGTCAACCTCGCGTCGCTCGAACGCGTGTCCCTCCCTGACGACCTCTGCCATGCGGGCCTCGATCTTCTCGAGATCCTCCGGCGTGAACGGTTCAGGTACATCGAAATCGTAATAGAAGCCGTTCTCGATGGGGGGGCCGAATCCGATCCCCGCTCTCGGGTAGAGATCCCGAACGGCTGTCGCGAGCACATGAGCCGTGGAGTGACGGAGGGCGTAGAGAGCGTCGGCATCGTCGTCGCCTCGCGTCACGATCGCCACGTCTGCACCGTCCGGAAGCGGCCGGTTCAGGTCCCATAGCTCACCTTCCACTTTCGCGGCCACCGCGGCACGGGCCAGGCCAGGGCCGATCGAGGCCGCAAGGTCGGCCGCCGATGAGCCGGCGGGAAGGTTCTTCACGGATCCGTCAGGGAGGGAAACCCTCAACATGGAATCGCTCATCGCATACCCGTCGATGATTCGAGTGACCGGTGGCGGTCCGGCAACGTCTTCTGTATACCGATACCACATAACGAGGGAAAGAAGGTAGAAGGTGTCCGAGCACTTGACCAGCGGCCCTGCCAGGTCCCGGGGATCGTCGCTGCGCCCGAGACAATGGACGCGGCGAGCCTGCGTTGCGGTGTGGATCGGTCTCATGGCCCTGGGGACACCCGAGGAAGCAAATGCGCAGCGACGACCTCGAGCGGAGGGAGGCTGGAGCGACGCAGGACAGATCTACTGGGGCGGCTCCATCAACGTTCGATACGGCCGAACGAGTGGGATCGGTCTCTATCCACTGATCGGATACTTGATCACGCCTCAATGGTCGGCGGGCGCCCGGGTCGGGTACGAGTTCTGGTGGCGGGAGCGCTTCTCGGAGACTCTCACGTCCCACGCCGTCTCAGGGGGCCTGTTTACCCGGTACCGGCTCATACCGCAGATCTACGCCCATCTCGAGGGTGGGGGCGGCAACTACGATCGCGTGCTCTTTACCGGGGAGAGCGACCGGGTCTCCTACCCGTTCTTGTTCGTCGGCGGCGGATTCAGCCAGAGCACCGGGCGGCGCTCCTGGCTGCTACTGGAGATCCTGTACGAGGTAATCCGGGACGTGAACTCCCCCTACGATGGAGGCGGCCCCGTGATCTCCATCGGAGTGGGAGTGGGCTTCTGACACCCGGGCCTCGACTCAGCTCTCTTCGGCCACCAGCTCGATACGATCGGGCAGGTTGGGCACCATGCACAGGAACTCGAACGGCCCGGAGTCCGCTGCCCGATACCAGTGAGGCACACCGGCCGGTATGAAGACCACGTCTCCAGCCGAGACCTCGTAGGTTTCGTCGTCGATCCCGACGCTCGCCCGGCCCCGCAGCACGTACTGCTCGTGCTCCACCGTGTTGGTGTGGCGGGGCATCCCGCCTCCCGGCTGCATGATGAAGCGCCGCATCTGGAAGTTGGGTCCGGTGTCCTCGCCAATCAGTACCTGCCGCTCGGTGCCGGAACCGGCGGCCACCGACTCGACCGGCAAGTCTTCCGCTCGTCTTACGTACACTCGTGACGCTCCCTTCAACAGGTCAGCCCGTTCCCCTCGGCACGGGATACGACGATCATAGTATGAGCGCGTGTCAGGGAGAACTGCTCGCGCGCGAAAGAACCGCCTCGGCTCGGGGCGGCAAGACCGGAAACCTGAGAGTGGAGATCGATATGGAGAAGGCCCGGAAGGTCGTGGTGCTCGGTGCGTGTGTGCTGATCGCAGCGTGCGGCGAGTCGGCGGATCGAGAACAGCCGCCCTCCCGAGACACGGTAGACCCGGTCGATGACGTGACTACGCCGAGCGTGCATATCGTGTCACCTGCCGAGGGCGACGTCCTGGAGCGGGGCGCCGTGACCGTGCGACTGGAGGTCGAGGGCATCGTCGTAGTGCCGGCCGGAGTCGAGCAGGCCTCGTCCGGACACCACCACCTGCTCGTTGACGCCCCCCTGCCCGACCTCGACCTGCCGATTCCCTCCGAGCCCGGACGCTACATTCACCTTGGCAGGGGTCAGACGGAGTACGTGATCGAGGAACTCGACGTCGGCCAGCACCAGGTCATCGCCCTGCTCGGAGACCATGTCCACGTGCCGTTGAGTCCCCCGGTGGCCGATACCGTCCGATTCGTCGTCCACTAGCCGCCCGACGCATGGTGGCCCCGAGGCAATCCGTGCGGCTTGGATTCAATCGCGCAGGATTCCGTACCGACTCACCGTAACCCGATCCGCGCCCAGTACGACCCAGATCTTCGCCCCCAGCTGGCCGGCCAGACGATCGTTCACGTCCAATCGAACCGCGGACCCGTCGTCCTTCCTGATGAAGAACCCCGAGGCGTCTTCAGCGAGAATGCCAACCACCGGTACGTCGCCGTCGACAGAGAGAATCCGGTACTCGGACACCCGGAGGGCCGGGCCGTACTCGGAGCTGACCGGTGTGCCCGAAACCCACACCTCGGCCCCTGCCGCTCGAGCGATCTCCGACTCGTAGTCGCCCACCACGATCACTGACTCATCGCCCTGGATCACGGTTCGCACAGCCGCCTCGCTTCCAAGGCGGCGCACGGTTCCGCGAGCCGTCGCTTCGGCCGTGCCTGCCGCGGGACCGCTCTCGACGACCGCCTTTCGCGAGCAGGACACCGACACCAGCGTGACTGCAATGAGCCCGACCGCCGTTAGAATCCGTCGCATTTCGTTCGTCTCCCGTCGTTATGTTGCGTCTAGACTTCCTCGTCCAGACCCTGCCACAAATCGAACCAGTAGCCAAGGTACTTCCAGCGCCCCCATTCCGCGTATACCTGCTCGGCTTCCCTGTCGGACGGTTGCCCGCCCTCGAAGTAGCGCCTGGACACGAAGGTCCTGTACACGGAATCGACCGCGAGGTGGTCGTAGCGGCCGAGG
Organism: Gemmatimonadota bacterium; assembly: GCA_030598525.1. Lineage (GTDB taxonomy): Bacteria > Gemmatimonadota > Gemmatimonadetes > Palauibacterales > Palauibacteraceae > Benthicola. The sequence continues at coordinate 5,517 of JAUVPT010000048.1, read as the reverse complement.
AGCATGAGCATGGTTGCAGCTGCGTACGGTCCGACCCCCTTGATGTCGAGCAAGGCCCGCCGGACCTCATCTGTGCTCGCGTCCCTCGTGAGCAGTTCTTCGAGGTCCAGTTCTCCTGCCGTGACTCGCTCGGCCAGCTCCCGAATATAGGGCGCCCGGTATCCGAGACGGGCGCCCGCCAGGGTCCTGCCGTCGGCCGCAGCGATCGCCGCGGGCGTCGGAAACGAGTTCGAGAATGCCACTGGATCCGCTCCGCTGAGGGGTCCGGATTCGCCAAGCCGCTGAGTGAGGCGCCGGAGCATGGCCTTGGTACCTCCCCATTGCACGTTCGTGGTACAGATGGTCTTCACGGCGTCCTCGAACACCGACGGCGAGCGGAGGAGGCGCCCCAGTCCATGGCTGGCCGCCTCCCACCGGGCCCCCGCTTGCCGGCACTGTGCGTGGAATGGGCCGAGGTCTTCGTCCAGCCGGAGCATTCGGCGGATCGAGCGGCGGACGGCCCGCCGTTCCTCAGCTCGCATCTCGCCGTCGTGCGCCACATCAATTCGAATGCGCTGGCGATCAGCCCGCCCCGAACCCCTGACCGTGAGATGGACGACCCGGCCGGGACCCAGGCGCTCAGTCCGGATCAAGGCGAGGCGGTTGTCATCCCATCGGTTGGGATCGAGGACGGCCCATCCGTGTGAATACACCGTCCCGGCAAAGTCGAACGGAGTCGGTGCCGCGGAAGTGATCTTCGTAGTGCGGAGGTCACCATGCCCATCCTGTCGAGCCGTCATGGCAGCTTTCCTCGCCAGGACAGCCATACTCCAGCAGAACGGACAGGCGGCAAGCTCCGCTCGCCATCAAGAACTACGGCAAGCACCCGATCCCCACCCCGGGACGGATCCCCCGTACTGGCCACGAGCATGCCATCCGCCAGGCCGTGCCCCTGGCCCGTACGACCGTCGGGCCCTTCGATTCGGCCACACGACGTGGAGCCGAACCTGGCGAGCATGTCGGCAAGCGTCTGCGGAATCGGGGTCTCAAGCCAGACTTCCGCCAGCCCCATGGCTCCGTTCCGGTGGTGCAGCTGGGCAGGCTCGTCAGGTGGACGGACTCGGACATGAATGAAGAAGACGGAGTGCAACGGATGCCCTTCGGGAAACGATACCCAGTCGAAGGCCCGACTCTCGAAAACGACCGCCTCGGCGGCCAGATCCCCGAGGCGGCCGAGGACGGAATCCGGAGGCCCCGCTCTCAGAGCTACGAACGCTCCGCCATCTCCCTGAGTGAGGAAGCGCCCGTACCACTCCGATAACTCATCCGGCTCTCCAGCACCCGTCGATATGAGTTCGAGCGCCGAGCCGTCACCGAAGCGGACGTGGACGTTTCGAAGGCCGTTCTCGTGGACACGCCCCGGCTTGAGTGAGAAGCCGAGCGTGTCATGGAAGGCCAGCCTGGCCGAAGCGAGGTCGGTCACGGCGATCACCACGTGGTCCAGTCGTATGGCCGCCGAGTTCGCTCGGCACGGGGCCCCTGGCATCGGCGCCTGACCGGCAGCGCCCGGTGCCGCGCCCAGCAAAGTGATCATCGCCAGCCCAAGACGGCCCATCCGGTTCAGTACACACGCTCCGTTCCGTCCGTCATCACTCTGCTCACCCGAACCTGGCCAGTCAGCGACAGCTCCAGGAGCCACAGGCTCTCGTCAGGACCCACCATACCGCCCGACGGCGCCCAGCCTTCGGGAGAACGTGCGAAGACCGACTCGTTTCCGTCATGATCGATCCGTATGACGGCCGCGCCCGCATAGGAGGCCACGTAGACCCGCCCCTCGCGATCCAGCCACAGGCCGAGCAGGGCATGTCGATCCTCGACCTCCACGACCCTGGGCGTGAGGCGAGACAGGTTGGCTTTCCATACGGTCGCAATCTCGCGGCGCGTGTCCGCTCGCAGAAGATCACGGCCAGCCGTGATGACCACCCTTCCGTCCGGCGTCGGGAGGGCGAAACCCGGCTCTGGTCGCGGGAGCGTCGTACGGGTCACTTTACCGGTCGCTCCTACTCGTACGAGGGCAGGCCCACCGGAGTGCTGCAGAACGTACGCAACGCCCATCCGGTCGTGAACGAAGCCGAAGTCACCGTAGTCCCACAGGTACCCCGCCCTTATTGGGATCACGTCCGTCAACGTGCCGTCCGGATCCAGTCTCCACACCCTGTGGTACGGTTGGCCGGTGGCATCGTCGTTCGTGGCATCCTCTCCGTACAGGCGGTTCTCGGCGTCCAGGTAAAGCTGGTGCGTATGGACTCCGATCACGGCGATCGTACGAGTACCGGTCGGCGAAATCCGCCACACGTTCTGGAGATCGGAGTAGTAGACGAAACCGCGACTGTCCATCACGACGCTGACGGGCGGGTGCGCGGCCACCGCTTTCGCCAGCGAAAGCACGGCCACAGCAGCAAACACCGCAATTGACCCAGTTCTCATACGCGAGCCTCCTCCGGTCTGACCCCAGGTTCAGGTTCACTTTGGGGAGGTTCCGGTCACTGCGGCAAGTCAGGAGGCGGGCGCGGGCCTCTACTCCTCAGCCCAGACTTCGGCCTCGAAGGCGCTCAGAGTCATGTCTCGGTTGCGCCACGCTCCTGCCGGAACGCCCGCTTTGTAGCAGAGACCGTCCAGGAAAGCCTCCCGGTCCCAGCCCTGCTCCACGGGTACCTGGGGAAGCAGCAGGCCCAGGGAAGCCTCGCCGTGGAGGAGGAGTCCATGTGTGCCGACCACCACCTCCTCCGGTCGGATCGGCTCGGGAGTCGTGAGAGCGCTGATTTCAAACCGGAGAGCCGGGAGTTCCGCTCGGGTGACGGGGGGAAAACGAGGATCGTCAAGCGCGGCTGACACCGAGACGCGGCGCACGCACTCGGGAAGAGCGCTGCGGGCCGGACATTCGCCCCGACAACCCCGCAGGCGACCCGTCGCGACGCGTCGGATGGTGACGAAGGCAGCGCGCGGCTCCCGGAGGGCCTGCAGGGCAGGCTCTATCTCAGGCTCCGGCAGACCGTCCAATGCCCGCCCGACGGAGCGGCGGGCCAGGGCAAGGAGCTCGGCTCTCTCGTGGGCGCCGACCGCCATCAGCGAGACCGCTCGGCCTTTCGCACGAACCTGGCCACCCACCCACCGCCCGGCGCAAGGTGGACCTCGAGCGGCTCACCCGCCTGCATCTCGAGGACCAACCTCTGGTAGTCCTGCGGGTTCCGGTCTGCGTTCCGTCCGTCCCGGAAGATCTCGACAGACCACACACCCGCTTCCAGAAATCCGGTGTCGAACGACATGTCTCGCGACTCCCAGTCCGTCATGGCTCCGATGTGCCAGGTGTCTCCGGACCTCCGGGCCACCGCCAGGTAGTCGCTCACCCTGGCCTCCAGGACGAGCGTCTCGTCCCACACGGTGGGAACCTCCACGATGAAGGCCGTACACTCGGCCTCCCGCAGGTAGTGGGATGGCGAGTCCGCCAACATCTGCAGAGGACTCTCGTACACCACGTACATGGCCATCTGATGGACGCGCGTGCCCAGACTCATTGGACGGTTGAAGACCGGCTTGAACTGCTCTTCGGTGGCATTCAGCATTGCACCCGGCGTGTAGTCCATCGGTCCTGCCAGCATCCGGATGAACGGCAGTGTGACGTCATGTTCGGGCGTCGGATAGGGGCTCCACTTCACGTGTTCCAGGCCACGCACCCCCTCCCGGGTCACCACGTTCGGATAGGCCCGGCGCAGGCCTGCGGGCTTGTAGGCCCCGTGGAAGTCCACCAGCAGGTGGCGACGGGCCGCGGCTTCGGCAATCCGCCAGTAGTACTCGACCATGGGCTGGTCGTCACGCTGCATGAAATCGACCTTGATCCCGACGGCGCCCCAGGCCTCGAATCGGTCCAGCGACTCGTCCAGCCGGTCATCCAGAGACTTCCACACGACCCACGGAATGAGGCCAACCCCGCGGTCCGCGGCATGAGCGAACAGGACGTCGAGGTCGACATCGGGGTTGAGCGACGTCAGGTCCGCGGGGTCGGACCAGCCTTCGTCGAGGATTACGTATTCGATCCCATGGTCGGACGCGAAGTCCACGAAGTACAGGTACGTGTCCGTGTTGACGCCCGCCTCGAAGTCCACGTCGGTGAGGTTGAGCGCATTCCACCAGTCCCACGCCACCTGGCCCGGCCGAATCCACGATGGATCATCGATTCGAAGCGGGGCCGCGAGGCGCCAGACCATGGTGCTGCGAATCAGGTCTGCGTCCTCGTCAGCGACGACGAAGACCCTCCACGGGAACGTCCTCGGCCCTGAGATCTGAGCGATGTAAGGCTCTCGGCTCACCACCCTGACCGTCCGATCGTTCACCTGCTCGACTTCGGCCGGGTAGGCAGGCAAGACACCGGCTAGCCTCGACGTGCCGGTACCCGCCAGATACAGCCCGGGATACTCCCGGAGGTCCGACTCCGTGATCGCCAGCTTCGGCCCACCCGTCCAAGAGGCGAGGACCGGAAGGTGGGCCATGGTGCCAGGCTCCACGTGGCTGGCCGGCAGCCGCTCGTACAAACGCTCCGAGTGTGTGAGGAAGCTCTCCTCCGCCGGGAACCACAGCTCAGGGTCCTGCACCAGATTCACGACGAATTCCTCCGACGCGACGACGATCGGGCCAGGCCCGTCGGCCCGGAAACGGAACGCCACGCCATCATCGTAGGCGCGCACGTCCAATCCCCATCCGCCCTCGAAATCAAGAAACAGGGCGGAGTAATGATCGCGTATGCGCGACTGCTTCTCGGGCACCACTGGCTCGAGCCAGTCGTCTACGTCCACCCGCCTGAATGAAACGGCGGCCGCTCCAGGACCCACCGCAGTGCCATCCGCGAGACGCAACGCGATCGCCGAAGCGGACACCAGTTCCTCTCCGTCCAGCGAAATCCTGTACGTCAGATCTCCCCCTGCGCGTACGGTCAACTCGATCCGTCCATCAGGGGACGTCACTCCATAGTCTTGCGGCTCCTGTGCGCCGGTGTGCGAGGCACTCAGAAACATCACGGCGAGCAGAGTCACAGCCGGCAGGATGATTGGCTTCATAGGAGCGTCGGACCTCCCGTCAGGATGGGGTTCTCCGGTACAGGCCATTGATCGTGACCCGCCAGCCCTTCTCCGTCTCAACCAGCACCTCTTCCGTCGGCTCGACGGTAACGAACCCGGCAGCGGCGAGCGCCGAATCCAGAACCGGGGCCTCGACGAGATAGTGGATGCCCGAGTGAAAGCCCTCGTACACGTTCTTCTCTCCGGCTACGCGCCGGATTGACTCTCCGTGTGGCCTCGAGCGCGGGCTCCAGACGGCGACGAGCAGAAGACCGGCCGGGGCCACGCAGCGTCTCATCTCCCGTATCGCTCCGGTCCACTGGCTTTCACTCGCAGCCTGGTGCAGCACGCCCAGGGCAACGAGCACGTGGACGGAAGCGTCGGCAAAGCGGCCGAGGTCCTCCATAAGCCCGAGTAGAACCCGTCG
>JAUVPT010000246.1 GCA_030598525.1 Gemmatimonadota bacterium | reverse complement strand
GCCGACCGGGGTGAGCGTTCCGGACGGACGGGTGGGGGTCCTTCGCTCGATCTCCGGGGGCACCGGGCTCGGGGACTTCTGGACGCACCCGGACTTCAGGGTCAGCGTTCGTTCGGCGACGGGTGGTGCGACGGGTCTCGTGCGGTCGTGGGTGGCGGAGGGCGGCGAGACGTTGATGCTGGTCGAAGGAGTACCCTACCAGGCGAGGATGGCCGAAGGGGCGATTCTCGAAACGGCGGGCCTGGGTGGAGTCTTTCCGGGGGGAATAAGGGTCGGGACGGTAATCGAAGAGTCTGCCGCCCGGTCCGGCTGGTCTCACAGCTACCTGGTGGAGCCCGCCGTTCGGCCAGGGGCCGTTCGAGCCGTCACCGCCTGGAACCGGGCTTCGTTCGTGGCCGGTTCCGCACCCCAGGATTCGTCCGCGACGACCTTCGACGAGGTGGTCGAGGACGGGGGGGCGGTTGACGGGCTTTAGGCGCGGGTGGAGCGCAGACGCTGTGGCGGTGGTCGCCCTGGTGATCCTGCATTTTACCCTGTATCGGTTCCTTGTCCGGTGGCCGGCGATGCCGAATCTCCTGGTGGGAGGACTCCTCCTCGCGGCGCTCCGGATGAGGGCCGGCTATGCCGCTTTTCTAGGATTCGGTCTGGGCGTTCTCGAGGCCGCCATGGGACTGGAGGGATTGGGCACGACATCGCTCGTTCTCGCTCTCGTGGGCTATCTCGGCGCGCGCTCACGGGACCTTCTGTTCGCGGATGCGCGTCATTACGTGTTCGTTTACCTGTTCGTCGGAACCTGGATTGCAGAGGTTTCGCTGATCCTGGCCATGCCGGGTGGCCCGAACCTGTTGGGCGCCCTCGTGCTTGCTCCGGTCAGCGCGCTTGGAACGGCCGTAGTGTGCGGCGCGGCCGAGTCGGTAGCGGCGTCCATCCGCAGACCGTGATCACGGAATGACTGGAGGAGAGGCCGCTCGGCTCAGTCGGGGCAGGCGTTCGCGTGCCGCCGCGGCGCTGCTTTTCGTCGTGATCGTGATCCTGGCAGCTGCCTTCTTCCGCCTGCAGGTCCTCGGCGGGGGCTCATACGAGTTGCAGTCTCGAAACAACCGGCTGCGCCCGATCCCCATCCCGGCGGCGAGGGGTGCGATCTACGATCGGGATGGAGAGCTGCTGGCCGAGAGCATTCCCGGTTACTCGCTGTCTCTGTTGCCCGCTCCACCTGATACAGCCCGGGTTACCCTCGATCGATTGGCTCCCTATCTCAGCCTCACTCCCGACGACGTTGAGGCGATCCTTGAGAGACGCCGTCGCAATCCGCAGCTTCCGGTGCTTGTGAGGGACGACCTGAACTTCGGGCAGGTGGCTGCGGTGGAGGAGCGGCGACCGGAGTTTCGACTGGTCGTGATCGAGACCCACCCCCGCCGTCGTTACCCAGCGGGATCCGTTGTGGCGCATGTCACAGGCTACGTCGGGGAGATCAGTGAAGCGGAGTTGGACAGCGACGAATTCGTCGAGTACGAAGCCGGCCGGATTGTGGGCAAGCAGGGAATTGAGCGATCGTACGAATCGCTGCTGGCCGGTGCTGCGGGCACGCGCTACGTCGAGGTCAACGCTCGCGGCTCCATCGTGCGGGAATTCCCGTCCGATCTTGCCAGGGCCGCTGAGCCGGGCACAGAGCTTCACCTTACCCTCGACCTGGCACTCCAGCAGTTCGCTGACTCGATATTCCCGGAGGATGACCGTGGAGCAGTCGTCGCTCTTGATCCTCGAAACGGGGAAGTTCTTCTTCTGTACAGCCACCCCAGTTTCGATCCCAACCTGTTCGTGGGAGGCATCAGCGAGGTCGAGTGGGCTGCGATCCGGGACGATCCCCGTCAGCCGATCCTGAATCGGGCTGCGTCTGCTCTGTACCCGCCCGGTTCCACGTGGAAGCTCGTTCTCGCGACCCTCGGGATACGCGGGGGTACGGTCGGAATCGACACGTACATGCCGACATCGTGCCGCGGCGCGCTGCAGTTCGGACGCAGAGCCTTCCGTTGCTGGAAGCCCGAAGGTCACGGGCCACTGGATCTGTCGTCAGCGATCAAGGAAAGCTGTAACGTCTTTTTCTATCAATTGGGCCTGCGCCTTGGGCTCGACCCGCTCCTGTCAGGAGTGGACGGCCTGGGGTTCAACCAGGCCACGGGAGTGGATATTCCGGGCGAAATCTCCGGTCGGTTCCCGCCTTCACGGGACTGGTACAACGAGAAATACGGAAGGAGAGGGTGGACGGAGGCGGTAGTTCTGAACCTGTCGATCGGGCAGGGGGAGACCGAGCAGACGCTCTTGCGGCTGGCGCAGTTCTACTCGGCCCTGGCCACCGGAGAATCTCCTGTCGTGCCCCATCTCCTGCAGTCCGAGGCGCTCCAGCAGGTGCGGGAGGATTGGGCTCCGAATCTGCCCGAGGCGCGCCGACGGGAGCTGGTGTCTGCGCTGACGCGCGTCGTAAACGAGCCGGGAGGGACGGCCTACTGGCACAGGCCGCGCGAGTGGACACTGGCCGGAAAGACCGGTACGGCCCAGAACCCGCATGGCGAGCCACATTCCTGGTTCGTGGGATTCGCTCCCGCTAACGATCCACGTATCGTCATTGCGGTCATCGTCGAGAACGGTCACCCCGACAACCAGACCTCCCGAGCCGTGCCGTTGGCGTCGCAGGTCGTGTCGCGATACCTCGGGTCGGAAGGAATTCCGCCGGACCGGGCGCTTGAAGACCAGGCGCCGATACCCGTGCCCGGTGTCTCCGCCGTCGAAGGGGGCATCCAGTGAGGCGAGAGCGGGCGTCAGCCCTCCACCGGCTCGGTGACCCCATCCTGCTGGGCGGGGCGCTTCTCCTCGCTGCCCTTGGAGTCGGGATGATCTGGTCGGCCGGGCAGGTCGATCTGCCATCTGGGGTCACTGGTGCATGGCGCCGCCAGCTGCTGTGGCTGGCGATCTCTATCGTCGCCTTCGCGGTCGTCGCCCGGGTGCCGATGCGCTGGCTGGAGTGGGCCACGCCCTGGATCTACGCTATCTCGATCATTCTGCTGCTGCTGGTCCTCGTCGTCGGCGGGGGGCCCAACACGCGCAGCTGGCTTCGCTTCGCAGGCTTTTCCATCCAGCCAGCAGAACTCGCGAAGCTGGCGACGATCCTGCTGCTGGCGAGGATGCTCGGATCGCGCAAGGAGCCGCAGAGTCGTGTGTTAGAACTCTGGCGACCGGTCGTGGCAGTAGTCGTGCCGTTCCTCCTGGTGATGGCGCAGCCTGACCTCGGCAGCGCCCTCATCTTCGTCGTCATCCTGGTCAGTGCATTGTTTTGGGCCGGCACACCCCTGTTCACGATCTTCATGCTGGTCAGCCCGGGAGTAAGCCTGATCCTCGGATTCTCTGCAGCCGTATGGGGGGTGTGGTTCGTGATCGTGGTCGTGGGACTCTACCTGCGGCGCTCCTTCATCGCGGAGGCCGTGGCGGTGGCGCTGGCAAACCTGGCGGCCGGGGCCCTTGCCACGCCGCTGTGGAATCGACTGGCGCCATATCAGCAACGCCGACTGCTCGTGTTTCTCGATCCGGATATCGATCCGAGAGGCGCGGGGTGGCACCTCATCCAGTCGAAGGTGGCGATTGGCTCGGGCGGGGTGACGGGGCAGGGCTTCGGGCTGGGCCCTCAGAAGAGGTTGGCGTTTCTTCCCGAGCAGCACACTGACTTCATCTTCTCCGTC
>JAUVPT010000264.1 GCA_030598525.1 Gemmatimonadota bacterium | reverse complement strand
CCGCCGGGAGGGCTACCCCGCGCCGCGCCGCGCCTCCCGGACGGAATCCCCAGCCCGGCCAGCACGGCGGTTATGGTACGGGCAAACGTGCGTCTATCCAATGGGCTCTCCTCGGTGGGAGGAGCGCAATGTAAGCCCCCTACCGGGGCCGCGGGAAACCCCCTTCCGGTCAGGGCAGCAGCGATACCGCCTCTGGTTCGCCCTCGGCCTCCGGAACCAGCTTCACCTCAACGTAGTTGTCGAAATCGAAGTACAGGGAAGCGGCTTCGCCGATCGCCTCGGCCGTCAGCCCGTCGACCAGGCGGTCATAGTCCAGGATCAGCCTGAGATCTTCGCCGTACCGGTCGTACACGTTGAGCACGGACATCCAGAACCCGTTTTCCTTGAGGTCCGTCTCGCGCTGCCGGCGCTGCGTCTCCTTGACCTTGGCCAGGTTGTCCTGCGACGCCCCATGGGTCGCCAGGCTGTCGATCGCCGAGAAAGCCGCCTCGGTCAGCTCGTCCAGCCTCTCGGGATCGGCCCCGAACGCCACGCGCACGCTGTATCGCTCGCGCGGGTCACGTGACCCGGACCCGTACGCTCCCACGCCGTAGGTGCCGCCCATGTCTTCACGCAGGATCTCGCGCAACATGTTGCGCAGGACCTCGGTCATGGATTGCAGCGTGTATCGGTTCTCACGGGCGAAGTCGAAGTTTCCGGTGAACACCAGGGTCTGGCGGCCCTTAGGCTCGAGTCCCTTGCGTACGCTGCGTCTTACCACGCCCGTCGGCGGCTCCATCCCGACGTCCCTCCACGTGTCCTCGCGGCCGGAGGACGGGAGGGCGGCAAGGTATCGCTCCACCAGCGGCAGGATCTCGTCCGGATCAAACGCTCCCACCAGGGTGAACGTGAAGTCGCCCGCGTCGCCGAAACGCTCGCGGTAGAACTCCAGCGCTACGTCCAGGTCGATCTTGTCCATCATGTCCGCCGTCGGCGGCAGATACCTCGGGTGGTACTGTGCCATCACGGCGCCGACCGTATCCCCATAGACGGCTTCCGGGCTCGCTCCCCGGTTCGCCAACACGGTGCCCATGCGCGATCGGAACGCGGCAACCGCCGTTTCGTCGCGACGGGGAGCGGTGAAGTACAGGTACACGAGTTGGAAGAGGGTCTCCATGTCCTTCGAAGAAGCGCTCCCCGAGATCGCCTCGCCCAGCTCGGAAATCGAAGGGCCGACCGACACGGCCTTCCCGGCCAGCTTCTTCTGCAGGTCCACGGCACTGAACTCGCCGACGCCCCCGATGCTGACCAGTGTGGCCGCCCACGACGCCGACTCGTAGGACTCGTCCGACGCGAGCGATGTGCCTCCGGGGCTCCTCCCGTTGAACAGGACCTCGTCTTCCTTGAAGTCCGTCGGCTTCAGGATCAATCGCGCCCCGTTGCTGAGCCTCCAGATTTCCACGCCGATCTCGGGGATCTCCTCGCGAGCCACCACCGAGCCGGGAACGGGCGCCTCCGCGAGCAGGGGCCGGTCCGAGCCGGTGTCCTCCCAGGGATCGATAGTGGCGGCCTCCGCGGCTCCGAACACCGCGGCCAGGGCCAGTTCATCCGGCACGTGCACGCCTTCTTTTTCGGGCGAAGCGGCCAGGATCACTCGATTCTCATCTCCTATCCACTCCCGAGCGACACCGTTGACGTCGTCCAGCCCGATCGCCGGCACGAAGCGCCTCGCCAGGGCGTACTCGTATTCGATGCCCGGCGTCGGCTCTCCGTTCAGGAACACCCTCACGTACTCGGAAGCCAGGCGCGAAGATTCCCGCTTGTCGCGCTCGGTGTACGCGCGCTCATAGGATCGCAGCACGTCCGCTTTCTGACGCTCCAGCTCCGAGTCGGTGAAACCGTAGCGCGCGACCCGCTCGGCCTCCACCAGCACCCGCTCCAAACCCTCCTCGATCTCGCCGTCCTTTACGGTCGCGCCCAGCTGGTAGACGTCCGACTCGCGCACGAACCTGCCCTTCCCCGAGCCGGCGCCGAGGAACGGCGGATCCTCACTGGACTGGGTGATCTCGAACATCCGGAAGTTGAACATCGAGTTGTACGCCTGCTCGACGAGCGTCCGGCGGTAGTCTCCGTGCGTGACATCCTCCGACAGCGGGAGTTTCCAGGTGACGCTCACGTTGGAGAGGGTGAGTTCGGGGTCCGTGGCGATCGAGAACAGTGTCTCCTCGTGACCGGGCACCGGCACCGCCGGGCGCGGGCGCTCGACTTCGGGTCCCTGGAGTCCCTCGAAGTGGCGGTGAATGAGACCCTGGATCCAGTCGGGATCGAAGTCCCCCACGGCCACCACGGCCATCAGGTCGGGTCGGTACCAGTCGGAATAGAAGCGCTTGAGGGTGGCATGGTCGAATGTTTCGAGCACCTCGGGATCACCGATGGGGAGGCGCTCGGCGTACAGCGATCCCTGGAAAAGGACCGGAAACTGCTGATCGCGGATTCGCGATCGGGCCCCTTGCCCCAGGCGCCATTCTTCCAGGACGACCCCTCGCTCTTTCTCGACCTCGACCGAATCGAACGCCAGGCCGTGCGCCCAGTCTTCGAGGATCTGAAACGCCGTCTCGACGATCTCGATGCTGTCCGTGGGGACCGTCAGCATGTACACGGTTTCGTCGAATCCCGTGTAGGCGTTCACGTCGGCGCCGAAACGCATCCCGATGAACTGCAGGTAGTCGATCAGCTCCTGCTTCTCGAAGTGCTCGGTCCCGTTGAACGCCATGTGCTCGAGAAAATGGGCCAGTCCCAATTGATCGCCGTCTTCGAGCACGGATCCGGCGTTCACGACGAGCCGCAGCTCCGCCCGCTTCTCGGGTCGCTCGTTGGACCGGATGAAATAGCGGAGACCGTTGTCCAGTCGACCGACCGTCACGGCCGGGTCGATGGGCAGGTCTTCACCGAGTTCCGCAGTGAAGGCGTTCGCGGTGTCCGCGATGACCTGGGCCGCGAGCCGGCCCGGCGAGACGACGGTCGCGAGGCCCGCAACACCGGCCACTGCCAGGGCCAACGCACAAGCCCGGGTGCTCGTATTGAAACGCATGAAGTCCGTCCTGTTCGTCAGGTCGTTTCCGGAGTCTGCGTGGGCGGCCAGGCTACGGGCCGAGACACGCGATTGCTACGACAATACCGGCTAACCGGAGCAGCGTTCCGGGTAGCTACGCAAGCCGCCGGCGACCCGAAGGCCACCGGCGGCGATCCATCACGTCGAGAACAGTTCGTCTCAGACGATGCCGTACCCTACCATCGCGTTCGCGACCTTCACGAAACCGCCAATGTTGGAACCGTTCACGTAGTCCACGTACCCGTCATCCGAACCACCGTAGATGACGCACTGCTCGTGGATGTCCGCCATGATCTTGTGGAGCTTCTCGTCCACTTCATCGCGCGTCCAGGCGATGCGGGACGAATTCTGGCTCTGCTCGAGGCCCGAGACCGCGACGCCGCCGGCGTTGGCAGCCTTGCCCGGACCGTACATGATCCGCGCTTCCTGGAATACGGCCACAGCATCGGCATCGCTCGGCATGTT